>JBIPON010000137.1:0-4871 GCA_044379065.1 Polynucleobacter sp.
TTGATTGACGACCCCGCGCACAAATCTCCTGGATTTTGACGCTGCCGGTATGGCAGCGTATGTCGCGGGTCTAAATGAAAAACCATTTCGGGCTAAGCAGCTCCTGAATTGGGTTCACCAGCGCGGCGTGTCGGATATCGCCGCGATGAGTGATCTAGCAAAAACCTTTCGCACCTCCTTAACTGACAGCGCTGAAATTAAACCGCTACCCGTCATCCGGGATGAGCAAGCAGAGGATGGTACGCGCAAGTGGCTAATTGATGTCGGCGCTAAAGATGCGGTGGAGATGGTATTCATACCAGAAGACGACCGCGGCACTTTGTGTATTTCATCGCAGGCCGGCTGTGCGGTGAACTGCCGTTTTTGCTCGACTGGGTATCAAGGCTTCTCACGCAACCTCACTGCCGGTGAAATCATCGGTCAACTTTGGTATGCCGAGCACGAACTCAAAAAAGACCCAAATGCCATATTGCGTTTAGAGCAATACCCAACCCCCGGTTATGTCTACAGCGGCCGTGTGGTTTCGAACGTGGTGCTGATGGGCATGGGCGAGCCCTTGCTCAATTACGACAACGTAATGACTGCCTTGCGCTTGATGCTCGATGACAATGCCTACGGTTTGTCACGCCGCCGCGTAACCGTTTCCACCTCAGGCGTCGTGCCGATGATGGATCGTTTATCGCAGGACTGCCCAGTAGCTTTAGCAGTGTCCTTGCATGCCCCCAATGATGCGCTGCGTGACCAGCTGGTTCCCTTGAATATTAAATACCCGCTGCGCGAATTGCTGGCAGCGTGCGAGCGCTATTTGGAGTTTGCGCCCCGTGATTTTTTAACTTTTGAATACTGCATGCTCGAGAATGTGAATGACAGTGACGCCCAGGCCAAAGAGTTAATTCGCTTGCTGAGCGGCATTAAATGCAAGGTCAACCTGATTCCATTTAATCCCTTTCCGGAATCGGGTTTGACGCGCTCATTGCCACAACGTGTTCAGGCATTTATGCATCTATTGCAAGACGCCGGCATGATTGCCACCGTGCGTAAAACCCGCGGTGATGATATTGCCGCAGCATGTGGCCAGCTCGCTGGTGATGTGGTCGATCGGACACGCGTGCGTGAGCGCGCGCTCTATGAACAACCCATCGAATGGGTCAACCGTTAATATTGCATATACCAATGACAGCACCTACCAAAACCATGTCAAATTGCTTACCTCCATTACCACTCGGACCATCGCCTAAACGCGCTTCACGCCAATCGGAAGTGGTTTGGGAAAGTGCTCGGATTACGGTCGGTGGTAATGCACCGGTTCGTGTGCAGTCGATGACCAATACCGATACCGAAGATGCGATTGCAACCGCAATTCAAGTGAAAGAATTGGCGCGCGCTGGATCTGAAATGGTGCGCATTACCGTTAATACGCCGGCTGCAGCAGCCGCTGTTCCCTACATTCGGGAGCAGCTCGATAAGATGGGCGTGCACGTGCCGCTCATTGGCGACTTTCATTACAACGGCCACACCTTACTGAAAGAGCACCCCGAGTGCGCTAGAACCCTATCGAAGTACCGTATCAATCCCGGTAACGTAGGCAAGGGCGCAAAGCGCGATCCGCAGTTTGCACAAATGATTGAAGCCGCTTGCGAATACCGAAAACCCATTCGCATCGGTGTGAATTGGGGTAGCTTGGATCAAGACTTGCTAGCTAGCATCATGGATGCCAATGCTGCGTTGCCATCGCCGAAATCAGCGCAAGAAGTGATGATTGAGGCCTTGATTCAGTCGGCTCTGCAATCTGCAGAGAAGGCCGAAGAGCTGGGCATGGATCCCAATCAAATCACACTCTCCTGCAAAGTCAGTAACGTACAAGATTTAGTGGCGGTGTACCGTGACCTTGCGCGCCGCTGCGATTATCCATTGCATCTAGGCTTAACCGAAGCCGGCATGGGCAGTAAAGGCATTGTGGCTTCGACTGCAGCCTTAGCCATTTTGTTGCAAGAAGGCATTGGCGATACCATTCGCATTTCACTCACGCCTGATCCGGGCGCTCCCCGTGAAAACGAAGTGATTGTGGGCCAAGAGATTTTGCAAACCATGGGTTTACGTAATTTCACGCCGATGGTGATTGCCTGCCCAGGTTGCGGCCGCACCACGAGTACAACCTTTCAGGAATTGGCTGCCAATATTCAATCCTACTTACGTCAGCAAATGCCCGTGTGGAAAAAAACCCATCCGGGCGTTGAAGAAATGAACGTTGCCGTAATGGGTTGCATTGTCAACGGCCCAGGCGAGAGTAAGCACGCCAATATTGGTATCTCATTGCCAGGCACGGGCGAGACGCCGGCTGCCCCGGTGTTCGTCGATGGCGTCAAAGTGAAGACGCTCCGCGGTGAATCGATTGCGCAAGACTTTCAGGTGATTGTGGAAGAGTACGTCAAAACCCGTTACGGCAGTAAGCAAGCATGAGTAATCCCAAGCTGCAAAAAATAAATGGCGTGCGGGGCATGAATGACCTGCTACCTGCTGATGCGCAGCAGTGGACGCATTTGGAAAATGCTGTTCGTGATCTGACCCGAGCCTATGGATACGAATTACTGAAAACACCAATCGTTGAATCGACCCCAGTCTTTCAGCGCGGCATTGGTGAGGTAACGGATATTGTCGAGAAGGAGATGTATTCCTTTGAAGACCGTTTAAATGGCGAGCAACTCACTCTGAGACCAGAGGGCACTGCCGCACTGGTGCGCGCTGTGATTGAGCACAATTTGCTCTACGACGGCCCCAAGCGTCTTTGGTATACCGGCCCGATGTTTCGGCATGAGCGGCCACAGCGCGGGCGCTATCGCCAGTTTCATCAATTTGGTATTGAGGCTTTGGGTTTTGCGGGTCCTGATATCGATGCAGAAATCATTTTGATGGGTCAACGCCTGTGGGATGAGCTGGGATTACGCGGCGTGCGCCTAGAAATCAACTCCCTTGGTCAAGCCGATGAGCGTGCGCAGCATCGCGCCGCTTTGATTGCCTATTTTGAGCAACATGCCAATGCGCTGGATGCTGATTCACAGCGCCGCCTCAAAACCAATCCACTGCGTATCTTGGATTCGAAAAACCCTGAGATGCAAGCCTTGATTGAAGGCGCACCGCGCTTACTCGATTTTCTGGGGTCCGAATCGCTGGCGCATTTTGAAGCAGTGCAAGATTTACTCAAAGCCAATAACGTACCGTGCAAGATTAATCCGCGCTTAGTGCGGGGCTTGGATTACTACAACCTAACGGTATTTGAGTGGGTAACCGATGCTCTCGGCGCCCAAGGCACGATTGCGGGCGGTGGTCGTTACGATCCCTTAATCGAACGCATGGGTGGTAAATCTGCACCAGCATGTGGTTGGGCGATGGGCATGGAACGTGTACTTGAACTCATGAAGGTGTCCGAGTCATTGCCAGAGACGACAAATTTGTGCGATGTCTTTGTGTTGCATCAGGGCGGCGAGACTTTACGTACCGCTTTGGTCGCTGCTGAGGAAATGCGCAGTGCCGGTATTGATGTTGTTCTATTTTGCGCACCAGACGGCCAAGCAGCCAGTTTTAAGTCCCAAATGAAGAAGGCCGATGCCAGCGGCGCGGCGTATGCGGTGATCATTGGCCCCGATGAACTAGCCCGCAATGAGGCACAACTCAAAGATTTGCGTGGCGGTGAGCAGCAGCGCGCCATTCCATTAGATGGATTGCTCGGCACGGTAATTGATGCCTTAGTAGCGACATCCGAATAGAATGACGCATTCGTATCGTATTTAATAGCCTGGATCGTTATGCCTTTAGACCTTGAAGAACAAGAACAACTCGATAGCTTAAAAGCCTTTTGGGAGAAATACCGCTCCCTCATCATGGGTTTAGTCACGGCAGTGTTGTTTGCATTTGCCGCTTACAACGGCTGGCAGTGGTGGAAGAACAGCCAAGCAACGGAAGCCGGCAAGCTCTACGAAACCATGATGAGCTCGATTGAAAAGGGCAATAAAGAACAAAGCATGCGCGCTGCAGAAGACTTGCAAAAGCAATTTGCTGGCACAAGCTACGCTCCCATGGCGAGTTTGATTGCAGCAAAACTTGCTGCTGATGCCGGCGATGCAGCCAAATCACAGGCCTTCTTGCGCTGGGTTGCTGAAAAATCAGCGAATGATGGCTACAAAGCCTTGGGCAAATTGCGATTGGCAACGGCCTTGATGGACGAGGGCAGTACAAAGTCCTTAGCTGAGGCCGATGCGATTTTGAAAGGCACGCCAACTCCAGGATTTGAGCCTTTATGGCTTGAGCGCCGCGGCGACTGGTATTTGGTGCAAGAAAAAAATGCCGATGCGCGAAAAAGTTATTCGCAAGCGTGGAAGTTATTGGAAAAATCCAAAGAGTTCCCGCAAGAGGCGCGCAGTCTATTGAAAGTAAAGCTCGATGCCGTTGGAGGCGTTGAATGAAACGACTTCTAGGCGCTGCCGTTGTTGGTCTATTGGCCGTCACGCTAGTTGCCTGCTCGGGTAAGGCGCGCGTGCGCCAGCCCGCAGAGCTCGTCAAAGTAAGTAACCAGTTTGATTTAGCGCCGGTATGGTCTGTCAGCATTGGTTCATCGGAGCCCTTTAACTTTCATCCTGCAGTGGTGGGCGATGCTGTTTATGCCGCGTCGCGTCGCGGTAGTTTGCGTAAATTGGATTTGCAAAGCGGTAAAACACTCTGGGATGTAACCGTTCCTGAAAAACTCAGTATTGGCCCCGGCTCGGATGGCAAAGTCACTGCAGTCGTGACCACGGAAGGCGATGTGTTTGCCTACGATGACACGGGTAAAAACATTTGGAAGTTTCACATTGGTGGCGAAGTATTGACTGCTCCGG
>JBIPON010000022.1:0-14649 GCA_044379065.1 Polynucleobacter sp.
ATGTCATGGTCACGAATGATTCTGGGCCAGGTCACTTTTCTGCTGTCACGGCACTGCGCACCGTCGTTTTGTTTGGGCCTGAGACCCCAATGCTCTATGGCTCCATTGGAAATTCGATTGCCATTACCGCCAATCTAGCTTGTTCACCCTGCGTCAGTGCTGCCAATCACCGTAAAACACCGTGCCACGATAATGTCTGCATGCAAGCAATTACAGTGGCCGATGTTCTTGCCAAGGTAGAAGTCCAGTTGGACGCTGCCGATCGAGCGCGCTAAGCCGATCATGGGCGCCCGCTTCTCTTGGGTTGCTTGGTGCATTCCCCTCATTCCCATTGGAATCGGCGCTGCGCTGTACTTTACGGAATCACAACAAAATACATTCCTTGCGATTAATGCAGTCACCCGCTTGGCTCCGGATTGGATTTGGACCTGGATTACATTTTTAGGTAATGGTTGGGGTGTCTTTGCGCTTTCATTTCCCCTATTAATCCTTGCACCTCGCGCGCTCAGCGCGGGAATTTTTGCGGGCGGCGTTGCTGCCATCGTCAGCGCCGTACTCAAAAATGCATTTAGCCTGCCACGCCCCGCTGGGATCTTGCAGGAGCACGAGTTTTACCGGATTGGCGAAGCAGTATTTCATAAAGCAATGCCATCGGGCCATACCCTCACCGCATTTGCGGTTGCTAGCGCCTACTTTTTTATCGTTCCTGCTGAAAAACGCAAACCCTTTATATTGCTTTTCATTGCAGCAAGTGCTGTTGCAATTTCACGTAATGCCATAGGTGCACACTGGCTTACGGATGTGCTTGTTGGCGCGGGGCTTGGCATCTGGTGCGGCTTGATTGGCACTAAGTTGGCATATTTGTTACCAAACAAACAATTATCGCCCCGTAGTCCATGGCCAAGGCTGATCGCCATCGGCGGACTAGCCTCGCTATACGTCTTACTGAATCACACTTTAGATCACCCATTGAATATGCCATTGCAATATGCGTGCATCGCCCTCGTATTACTCACGCTTCTACTCTTTTTGCAGCAGCAATCCCGTAGGCGCATCTAAGGGATGTTTAGCTATCGGCACGCCTTTCATGCGGGTAGTCACGCCGACATTCTGAAGCATTTAATTGCAATTCAATTGCTGCGTTACTTGCAAGAAAAACCAGGGGCGCTATCGATTGTGGACACCCATGCTGGCGCGGGCTTGTACAACTTACAGGATGGCTTTGCTGCAATTAGCCAAGAATCGGCTGGTGGCATTGTTCGTCTCCAAGACTATTTGGCGAGTTCTGGTACAAGCGTACCGGAAAGCATCACTGACTACTTGGCCTGCGTTGCCATCGAAAATGCCTCGGAAAGTACCGCACTCTACCCAGGCTCCCCTTTTATCTTGGCGCGTTTATTGCGCCCACAGGATCGCCTACGTCTATTTGAACTACACCCCAATGAAATTGATATTTTGCGTAGCAATATCAATCAACTCTATTGTGCAAAACAAGTGGATGTGTATTCTGCGGATGGTTTTAGTCGACTCAAAGGGCTGTTGCCGCCGCCCAGTCGCCGCGGGCTTACCTTAATTGATCCGTCCTATGAGGATAAAAACGATTATCGTAATCTGGAGTCGTGCCTAGAGGAGGCGCTTGGTCGTTTTGCGACGGGCTGTTATGCCATCTGGTATCCCGTGATTGCGCGGCGCGAATCGATTGCACTACCCGATCGACTGAAGGCCATTGCGAAAGCTCACCAACGCTCCTGGCTTTGTGCTGAGTTACGTGTTGAAAACGCCCCCGGCGAGCGGCGCTTACAAGCCAGTGGCATGTTTGTATTTAATCCGCCCTGGACTCTGCGTGATCATCTGAAAGACGCATTACCTATTCTGAAAAACGCCTTGGGCATGGATTTTGGAGCCAACTATACTTTGCAATCCAGCGAGTCGTAAGCGAAGCATAAGCCTAATACGCAAACACCAATCTGCAGCAAATTACCAATCGGCCTTCATCGAATAGCCGGCATCGCTTGCTTCGATTTCAACGATGGCCCCTACGGGTAATGTCAATTTATTTGGCTGATGCCCAAATGGCAGATCCGTCAAAATCGGAATTGAATTCGGCAAACGACTGCGGATTGCCTCAAACGCCGCTTGCAAACTGTAGCCACGATCGTTGTCATACAAACGGTAGGCAGAAAATCCACCCATCATGATTGCGCTTTGCTTCGCTAAGATTCCGGTATCAAGTAGCTGCATGAGCATGCGTTCAATCCGGTAAGGATGTTCATTTACATCCTCCAGAAAAAGAATGCCATTTTGATATTGCTGTTCGGTAGGAAAGTAAGGCGTACCAATCAAACTGGTGAGAACCGTTAGATTGCCGCCCCAGAGCATGCCAGTACTGGTTCTTGTTTGATTTCCTAAGCCGCTGAGCTCCTGGCTTGTATTGACTTGCGCACTCAGGCTACGCTCCTGAGCCGCGCGCTTAAAGTGGGCCCACATAAACGTATCAGGCGCTAGAACCTGATTATCTTCAATCCGGCCAAAATCGTAATTGAGCATGGGTCCGGCCAAACTAATGCCGCCGGTTTTTGCAAGTAAGCCTAACTGAAATGCCGTGAAATCACTATGCCCACAAATCTGTAGGCCAGCTTTTACGGCTTTGTCAATCGCCTGCCACTCAATATTCCCGAGCAGGCGATGCAATCCATAGCCGCCGCGCATTGCCATTACTGTCGTACTTGCTGGCAATAAAGCAAGTGCGTTTAGCTCTGCCGATCGCTCTGAATCTGTACCTGAAAAGCGCTGATGGACGCGCTGTGTACACTCCGTATTCAGCACAGATACACCCTGCCCGATTAACCAAGAAATGCCGGCCTGCGGGCTACGTGCATCCAAACTAGCACCCGATGGGGCAATCAACTGCACTTGCATTAACGGCGCTCCTTAAAAAAGCGTTTTAAAACATCGCCACATTCCTCTGCCAACACACCGCCCTCAGCCCGAGTTTGGTGATTGATTTGTTGATTGGCAAATAAATTCAGGGCGCTACCGGCAGCACCGGTTTTCGGATCGGGTGCGCCATAAACCACACGATCTACCCGTGCATGCAGCATCGCTCCTGCACACATAGCACAGGGCTCTAGGGTGACATACAGTGTTGTTCCAGGCAAGCGGTAATTGCCTTCAACCTGACCGGCGGCGCGCAGCACCAGCATCTCAGCATGGGCACTGGGATCATGCAATCCAATTGGTTGATTAAAGGCTTTTGCTAATACCTGGCCGTTACGCACCAACACCGCACCTACCGGAACTTCGCCAGCTAAAGCAGCGCAGTTAGCCTGCTCTATGGCTAGCGCCATGAATTGCTGATCGAGGTCGGCCTGCATTGCTTAGGCTTGCGTAATGTCCGCCCAGCAATTGGGGGTTTCATACATACGAATGGAGGCTAAGCGCAACCGTCCTTGAAACGCCTCGGCAAAAATAGGCTCCAAGATTGCAAAAGCAGCGTGCGCGAGATTTTCAACGGTAGGAACCCGATCCAATATCACTGTCTTGTGATTCGGCATGCTGGCTAAAAATGCTACTACTGCCTGATCTTCTTTAGCGACTAAAAAAGCGTGATCCCATAAGTTAACCAGATGTTCATTTGCGAGTCGCTTGATGTCTCCAAAATCCAGGACCATGCCATCGTCTGCCTTACCAGGGGTCTCAAGTACATCTCCTGATACCGTCAACTCGATCGCATAGCGATGACCATGCAGATGACGACATTGGCCATCGTGGTGAGGAATACGATGCCCTGCATCAAACTCAAGCCGACGGGTAATGGTGATGGCTGGGGTGGGGATACTCATCGAATTCCAATCCATTTATGGGTTTGTAAGCTCAGCCGCCAGAGCGGCCTATTTTGGCAAATACGCACTGCTAATACCGTGTTTTCTGAACGCAGCGGCCCATCCATGGGCTGAATGTAGCGATGACGGTAATCCATTCGCTCTAACCGCGTCAGCAGTTGATCCAGCACATCATGACCCGATTGCGGAACTACCAACTTCATTTCGTCGGCCTGCAAGACTACTAGCTCAGTACCTGCTTTTGGGCTCACGCAGACCCAGTCCACTCCCTTGGGAACAGGTAGTGTGCCATTGGTCTCAATCGCAATTTCAAAACGCAATGCATGCAGTGCATTGATTAAATCTGCATCGAGTTGCAATAGTGGCTCACCACCAGTAAAGACGACATAGCGATAGTGGCTAGCGCCACCCGCTGCCTGCCAAGCAAGCTCAATTTTCGCGGCCAAGTCTAGCGCAGTCTCAAATTTTCCGCCGCCATCGCCATCCGTGCCAACAAAGTCGGTATCGCAAAATTGGCATACGGCATTTGCACGATCCTCTTCGCGCCCACTCCACAAATTGCATCCTGCAAAACGGCAAAAAACGGCTGCACGACCGGCATGCGCCCCCTCGCCTTGTAGGGTGGCGAAAAGTTCTTTTACGCTATACATTGGTTTTGATCATTTCCATGAGACTAGCTCCCAGCGCACATAATCCTCTTTGATAGACTCTGACCATGCGCGCATACCAAGCCAAAGGTATTCACCAAAACGTTCGCGCACAACCCAACGGCCAATCTCGGGAGAAAACCAAGACTCCTCACGACGATTGCTTGCCATCCGAAACCAATCATCGCTCTCAAAAAAGTCAGCTGTATTGACATAATGCAAAGCATCAAACTCACCTGCCATCGTCTTCACTCTGTTCCAGGATTTGGCATCAATATTGAGGCCCCAATAAAAATCATTATTGGGAAACCCTACTACTTGATAACGGGTTCGATAAAAACCAGACCAACCTGGTACCAGCTTTTCAGGCCAAAGCGGCACGGCCTTTATAAAGCGCTGCGGCGGCGTCCAACTGGGATCCTGCAAGTTCATGCCCCAGGGCTCCTGAATTTCATCTGGCAATGGGCCTCGTTTTTGACCGTTGCGCACAATACGTACACGGGGGCCAACCTCAACTACGGTCTCGGTCACCACATCAACCAACTCACCATTAAAGTAATTACGAACCTCGTACACCCATTGCTGCCCCGCTGCCGGAGCGCGTACTGCAGGAATGATTACCGGCGCCGCAATGGGAGCCTTAGGAATGTATGCGACCGAACCCAAGCAAGCTGTGAGTAAGAGCGCAGTAAACGCAGCAGATAATTTCAGCATATGCCGTAAGGAATGCAATGAAACAAAGCTCATCAACTTAAATCAGGTCCACGAGAGTAATTCCCACTTTGTACTATTTTCTAGCAAGACTGGGCCTATCTGTCCCTGTATTTGAAATGAGCCCGATGACTCGCGCGCGACCCAGCGCCCAATTTGCGGAGCAAACCAAATCGTTTCACGGCGAATCGAATTGACTACATTAGGGTCATTGCTCTCAAAATTAATGAGGTTCTGAAAACGTAACGCAATAAAGTCACCCGCCGGTACGGTAATTTTTTCCCAGCCGTGGGCGCTCATATAGAGCTGCCAATCGTTTTTATTTTGCGGATACCCGCTGATGTTGTACTTAGAAAACACTTCTTTGTTCCAGCTGCTACTCATTTTTTCAGGCCACAATGGAATCGCCGGATTGAAGTTCAGCACCTTACCCCAATGGGGATCCGTAATCACCATGCCATAAGGCCCTTGAATTTCGCTGGGCAATGGCGAGCCATACTCATCCGAGCGACTTACCGTAATGGTTTTTCCCACGCTACTAATTTTTTCTACTACGACGCCGCGTGATTGCCCGCTGAAGAAGTCGCGCTCAAGGTAGCGCCATTCCTGTCCGACCTGGGGCAAACGCACCAACGGCATTGGCATTGGCGCTGCCACCGGAATGCCGTGGTCACGGGAAATAGGAATGCCGCACCCAATCGGCGCTATGGCCGAAGCGGCAATAAATAGTCTGCGAGTTTTTTGCATATTGGTTTGCCCTTTCGTTTCCTTTTTTCAGATGCAATTGCTGTAAAAACCGCCCCTCAAATGCAGTCTGATTCTCTATGGCAAGTGCATAAAAGCAATTAAATCAAACACTTATTCTAGAAAGGGGCATGTTTTATGCGAATTTGATCTGCTTCAAAAAATAGTAACTAATGCATTGTAACAGCCTAATTCTCATAAAAATCAGTACCTTAGCAAAACCGGATTGCCATCAAATCAAAGGATAGGTGAGAGAGTCAAATGAAAATAGCTAGTTAAAGTAACCCAAGTTTTTCAATAAAAAACCTCGAAACATTATTTGATCACTAACTGGATATTCACCCTAAAGCCAATATAAATAGAATGGGGTTTGTGTTCCCATAAGTTCTTCATTTATATGTACTGCAACTTGAGATTTACATGCCCTTAAAACTGAAAAAAACCTCCCTTGCCCTAGCCATGACAGCAGGCGCCCTACTCTCTTCTAATGCCCTATCGCAAAAAGCACCTAACATTTTGATTTTGTGGGGCGATGACATCGGCCAGTTCAACATCAGCGCCTATAACCAGGGCATGATGGGATACAAGACACCAAACATCGACAGTATTGCGAAACAAGGCGCTCTATTTACTGATTGGTATGGGCAGCAAAGCAGTACCGCTGGTCGCGCCGCATTTATTACTGGCCAATCTCCCATTCGAACGGGCCTAACCAAAGTAGGCTTACCTGGAACACCGGAAGGCATGCGCAAGGAAGATCCGACCTTAGCCACCCTTTTGAAGGCGCGTGGATATAAAACGGGTCAGTTTGGCAAAAACCATTTGGGTGATCGCGATGACATGCTGCCAACGGCACATGGCTTTGATGAATTTTTTGGCAATCTATATCACCTTAATGCAGAAGAAGAGCCAGAAAACGTCGATTACCCCAAAAACCCTGAATTCAAAAAGAAATTTGGTCCACGTGGCGTAATTCATAGTTTTGCGGGCGGGAAAATTAATGACACCGGCCCCCTAACGCGCAAGCGCATGGAGACCATTGACGATGAAGTGATGGTGAAGACGCTTGACTTTATGGAGCGCTCTAAAAAAGAAGATAAGCCCTTCTTTATTTGGTGGAACTCCACGCGCATGCATATCTTTACCCACCTAAAAGAAGCATCCCGTGGCAAAACCGGCCTTGGTGTCTATGCCGACGGCATGGTTGAGCATGATGGGCACGTTGGCACCTTGCTTGCCAAGTTAAAAGAGCTTGGCATCGATGAAAACACCATCATCATGTACTCCACTGATAACGGCGCTGAAACATTTACCTGGCCTGATGGCGGCACCACCATGTTCCGCGGCGAGAAAAATACCAACTGGGAAGGCGGCTATCGGGTTCCAGCCATGATCAAATGGCCTGGTGTCATTAAGCCCGGCACGGTGATCAACGATATTGCGGCTCACGAGGATATGCTACCTACATTGCTCTCCGCTGCCGGTGATAAAACCGTCAAACAAGATCTTCTCAAGGGTCGCAAGGCAGGCAATCGATCTTATAAAGTGCATTTAGATGGCTACGACCTACTGCCCTCCTTCAAAGGCGAGGCAAAAGAGTGGCCACGTCGCGAGTTTATCTACTGGACGGATGATGGCAGCGTTGCGGCATTGCGCTATGACAACTGGAAACTTACCTTCATGAAGCAAGAGGCAGAAGGTCTCGAGGTATGGCAAAAGCCATTCACCGTATTGCGTGCCCCTGCCTTAACCAACCTTCGCATGGATCCATTTGAACGAGCCCAGCAAGAACACGCTATGGGCTACCAGCGTTGGTACTTGGATCGCATGTTCATGATTGCTCCAGCAGGTGCTTATGTCGGGAAATGGTTGCAGAGCTTTAAAGAATTTCCACCACGCCAAAAGCCTGGTAGTTTTAATTTAGATCGGGTTATGGAGGCCGTATCCCAGCCACAGAATAAATAAGTATCAAAGTCATCCTATCAAAATCTGCTACCCTTTTTGGTTAGCAGATTTTTTTTATCTCAATATCAAGTTAAATCACGCCGCTCATCATGAAATCAATTTTCATAAGCCTGCTTATTATTTTTTGTGGCAACGTCCTTGCCCAAGATCCACTACCCGCCTGGAATGATGGTCCCAGTAAAAATGCAATCATTCATTTTGTCCAAGAGACTACCCGACCCAACTCCAAGCAATTTGTTCCGCCAGAAGAGCGTATTGCAGTATTTGATAACGATGGCACCCTTTGGAGTGAGCAGCCTATATACGTCCAAATTGCTTTTGCAATCGACCGAGTAAAAGTATTGGCCCCACAAAACCCCCAATGGAGGACGCAACAACCATTTAAAGCCGTATTAGAAAATGATATTCCAACGATTAAAGCTAGCGGGCAAAAAGGACTATTTGAGCTGATCGCAGCAACGCATGCGGGACTTAGTACCGAGGCGTTTCAGATCATCGTCAGCGACTGGCTTAAAACTGCACGCCATCCCACAAGTAATCGACCATACACCGAGATGGTCTATCAACCTATGCTCGAGTTATTAGCGTACCTCAAATCCAATGGGTATATCAACTACATTGTCTCTGGCGGTGGAACAGAATTTATGCGGCCATGGACGCAACAAGCCTACGGCATACCTCCAGAGCGCATTATTGGTAGCACGATTAAATCGAAGTTCGTCGAGGTCAATGGCCAATACCGCATTATTAGCCTGCCAGAAATTGAATGGATTAATGATGGTCCAAATAAACCTCTCTCGATTCAACATCAGATCGGCAGACGCCCTGTGATTGCTTTTGGTAATTCCGATGGAGATCAAGATATGTTGCTATGGACTACTGGAGCAACTGGTCCACGGCTAGGCGGAATTATTCACCACACCGATGGCGTAAGGGAGGTTGCCTACGATCGCCAATCGGCTATTGGCAAACTCAATACTGCCCTAGATCTAGTCCAAAAACACAATTGGCTCATAGTGGATATGAAAAAGGATTGGCGTACTATTTTTCCGGCAATGCAGCCCAAATAAGTCGCTTAGATCTGAAAAGGAATTTACTTAGGTAAACGCCCTAAGTGCTTCAAAATACGAATGACGTCTGGCCCAATGTGCTCATAAAAACGGTACAGGCCAGAGCACAGGTAATTTAACTGGGTTTCACCATCCTTGGTTTTGATCAGGCGATTTTTGGGACACTCACCCCAACAAAGCTGCAGGTAATCGCATTGGCGGCATTGCTTCGGCAAGGTATCGCGTTTATCCATACCGAACTTTTCTTGTTCTGCAGAAAACGCCATATCCCCTAAGTGCGTCTCTGCAATATTTCCTAATCGATATTCTGGATAGACAAAGTGATCGCATGAGTAGACTTCACCATCGTGCTCGACTGCTAAACCCTTGCCGCAGAATTCGGCCTGGGTACATGTTTGTGCAGGCAGCCCTGCTGCTTGAGCAATAGCCGTTTCAAATAAATTGACATGAATGCGGCCAAAGTCTTTTTTTAGCCACTCATCCCAGACGACCGCCAAAAAATGACCGTAATCGTCGGGGTCTACCGACCAGTCGGTTACAACAGAAAGTGGGTGACCTGGCTTGGCCCGCTCCGAGTCTTGTATTGGCGCCGATGAAAAATCCATCTTGCCTGGGGCGCTCTGCTTAAAGCTGCGCGGCTCTACTGCGGGATTAAACTGAATCCGCCAGGTACCGAGCTCTTCCGTCAAGAAGCGGTAAACGGCCTCGGGATGTTTTGCATTTTGGCGATTAACCACGCACAAAGCAGCGAAAGGTACCTCGGCCTTAGCCAGCTTTTTAGCGGCGCTCAGAACGTAGTCAAAAGTGGGTTTGCCACTCCGGGTCTTGCGGTAGTAGTCATGCAGTTCCCTAGGACCATCGATTGATAAGCCCACATGAAAGTCGTGCTTTTTTAAAAACGCAACCCATTCATCGTCCAGCGCAATGCCATTGGTTTGCAAGTCATTTTCAATCCGCTGCCCTGGCTTGGCATACTTTGCTTGCAACTCCACGACCCGCTCGTAAAAAGGTAATCCCATTAAGGTTGGCTCTCCACCCTGCCAGGAGAAGACTACTTGCTCACCCGTTTGCGCCTCTATGTACTGCCGAATGTGCTGCTCCAGCTGCGAATCATTCATCCGCGCATGCTCATCGTGTTTGAGCAAATCAGTCTTGTGTAAATAAAAGCAGTAATCGCAATCGATATTACATTCAGCGCCGGAGGGCTTATTCATCGCATGAAAGCGATAGTGTCGACCTGCTGGTAATGCGGGGAGATTTAGTTTTGGCTCAATCACTGGCGAACGCAGGGCCGATCACTCCCACTCGATCGTCGAGGGGGGTTTACCGCTGATGTCAAAGACTACTCGGTTGATGCCGCGGACTTCATTGATGATGCGATTCGACACTTTGCCGAGCAACTCATGGGGTAAGTGTGCCCAGTGAGCCGTCATAAAGTCTTGGGTTTGCACGGCACGCAAGGCAACGACGTATTCGTAGGTACGCCCATCACCCATAACGCCGACTGACTTCACGGGCAAGAAAACAGCGAATGCTTGGCTAGTGAGGTCATACCATGACTGGCCGCTCGCCTCATCGATCGTGTTGCGTAGCTCTTCAATAAAAATCGCATCGGCACGGCGCAGTAAATCAGCAAACTCTTGCTTTACTTCGCCCAAGATCCGCACGCCCAAGCCTGGACCTGGGAAAGGATGACGATAGACCATTTCGCGGGGGAGGCCTAAGGCAACGCCCAGCTCACGCACTTCATCTTTAAACAGCTCACGTAAGGGCTCAAGCAATTGCAAATGCATATCGTCCGGTAAGCCGCCAACATTGTGGTGGCTCTTAATCGTATGCGCGCCCTTTTTACCCTTGCCAGCCGATTCAATCACATCGGGGTAAATGGTTCCTTGGGCAAGCCATTTGGCATTCTTAATTTTGGCCGACTCAGTCTGAAAGACTTCGACAAACTCTTTACCAATAATTTTGCGCTTAGCTTCCGGATCACTGACACCAGCCAACTTCGACATAAAATCGTGTTCAGCATCAACCCGAATGACTTTGACTCCCAGGTTACGGGCAAACATCTCCATCACCATCGCGCCCTCATTGAGGCGTAAGAGACCATGATCAACAAAGACGCAAGTCAGTTGCTTACCAATAGCGCGGTGGATTAATGCTGCTGCTACGCTGGAGTCAACACCGCCCGATAAGCCTAAGATCACCTCATCGCTGCCGACCTGCTCCTGAATACGCGCTACAGCTTCACTAATGTAATCGCCCATGACCCAGTCGCCACGGCAAGCACAAATCGTGCGCACAAAGCGATCTAATATAGCGGGGCCCTGCAAGGTATGGGTTACCTCCGGATGAAACTGGAAGGCATAGAAACGTCTAGCCTCATCCGCCATGCCTGCAATAGGGCAGGACTCGGTAGATGCCATGAGTTTGAAGCCATCAGGCAAATTCGTTACCGAATCGCCATGGCTCATCCATACTTTGAGGATGCCGTGGCCTTGGGTCGTCGCAAAATCTTGAATGCCTTTGAGTAATTCAGTATGGCCATGGGCACGCACTTCGGCGTAACCAAATTCACGGGACTTACCAAGCGCTTCAGCAGAAGCAACAGCACCGCCCAACTGAGTTGCCATGGTTTGCATACCGTAGCAAATGCCGAGAACAGGAACGCCTAGTTCAAATACGATTTGCGGCGCTCGTGGACTCTCGCCCTCCGTGACTGAGTTAGGGCCGCCAGAGAGAATAATGCCCTTGCCGCCTTCTTCTTGGATGAAGCGGCGAATAAAGTCGGGATCGCAATCGTAGGGATGGATCTCCGAGTACACCTTTGCTTCGCGCACGCGTCGCGCAATCAACTGTGTGACTTGCGAGCCAAAATCCAGAATGAGAATCTTATCGTGCATCAGGCAAGCCACATTCAATCGATGTGGTAGTTGGGGGCTTCCTTAGTGATCTTCACGTCATGGACGTGCGACTCACGCACTCCTGCTGAGGTGATTTCCACAAAATTCGCCTTCTCATGCAATTCAGTAATCGATTTGCAACCGCAGTAACCCATCGATGAACGAATGCCGCCCGTCAACTGATGCAAGATGGTCAGCACGCTACCTTTATAAGGTACCTGCCCCTCAATACCTTCCGGTACGAGTTTCTCAGCATTGGCTGCACTGATATCTTCCTGAAAGTAGCGGTCTGCAGCGCCGTCGGTCATCGCGCCGAGCGAACCCATGCCGCGGTAACTCTTATATGAGCGGCCTTGGTATAAAAACACTTCGCCAGGAGCCTCTTCAGTACCCGCAAACATGCCGCCCATCATCACCGAGTGGGCACCTGCAGCCAAAGCCTTTGCCACATCCCCGGAATAACGCACACCGCCATCCGCAATAAGGGGAACACCAGTGCCTTTTAATGCACTTGCCACATTCACAATGGCAGTAATTTGAGGTACGCCAACGCCGGCAACAATGCGCGTAGTACAAATCGAGCCAGGACCAATGCCCACCTTAACGCCATCAGCGCCATACTCTACTAAAGCCAGTGCAGCGTCACCCGTAGCGATGTTGCCGCCAATCACTTGCACTTGAGGATAATTTTTCTTCGTCCAGCGCACGCGATCGAGTACGCCCTGACTATGTCCGTGGGCGGTATCCACCACGATTACATCCACTCCGGCCTTGACTAGCAATTCAATGCGCTCATCGTTATCGGCGCCGACGCCCACCGCAGCACCGACACGCAATTTGCCCTCACTGTCTTTACAGGCATTGGGGTGCTCGGTCGCCTTCAGAATATCTTTTACAGTAATGAGGCCGCGTAACTCAAAAGCGTCATTGACGACCAAGACACGCTCGAGGCGGTGCTTACTCATCAAGCGCTTTGCTTCTTCAAGGGTACAACCCTCTTTCACGGTAACTAAACGCTCCCGCGGTGTCATCTTGACTTTCACCGGGGCATCCAAATCCTCTTCGAAACGCAAATCGCGATTGGTAATAATGCCAATCACCGTTTTACCTTGGAGTACTGGAAAACCAGAAAAGCCATGCTCTCTGGATAAATTCATTACCTGCCTGACCGTTACTTCGGGGCCGATCGTAATCGGATCGCGCAACACCCCGGATTCATAACGTTTTACTTTGGCTACTTCACGGGCTTGCTCGGCTGGCTTTAAGTTTTTGTGAATAATTCCAATACCACCTTCGCTGGCCATAGCAATCGCTAGACGTCCTTCGGTAACGGTATCCATTGCGGCCGAAACCAAGGGGGTGTTAATGGAGATATCCCGCGATAATTTTGATACCAAGCTGGCATCACGCGGAAGAACCGACGAATACGCCGGCACGAGAAGCACATCATCAAAAGTGAGTGCTTTTTGGATGAGTCGCATACAAAACCCCTAGTCGCAAAAACCGATTATAGCCTCCTGGCCTTGCGTTTAGCCGCAACCGCCTTTAAGTGGGCGTCCCGATTTTGGTTGGCCCGCTTGCGCCGGACGGTCTTTGGGTCGATTTGCAGGGGGGCATAGAGCTCTAGGCGGTCGCCGTCGTAAATCGGACTGTCCCATTCCTTGCGCTTGCCAAAGACCCCGTAGGCCCCTTTACGGTTAAATCCTGCATCCTCAGGCCCACTTGCCAATCCCGCCTGCACCAGTGCCTCGCCGACGGTTGCTACTTGGCCTGCCCGCACCAGAAAGGTAAAAGGCCTAAGCACAGGCTGATCTCCGCGCGCATCGCAGATCAATAATTCCATTAGGGGGTTTCCTCGGCCCGCTTTACAAAGCAGTCCACAAAAGTACCTGCGATATAGCTAAATACAGGGCCAATGACCTTATCTAAAATCGTGCTTTTAAACTCCCAATGCAGCTTGAAGTCGATTTTGCAGGCATCGTCCCGTAAGGGGATAAAGAGCCATTGCCCAGAAAAATGCTTAAAGGGGCCATCAACAAAGGTCATATCAATTTGAGTAGGCCGGGTGTTGGTATTGCGCGTATGAAAAAACTGCTCAATACCCTTGAACTTGATCTTAATCTTGGCGTCTAAGGTGGTTTCGGTTTGCTCATAAATCTCCACCCCGCCGCACCACGGCAAAAACTCGGGGTAGCGGGCCACGTCGGTGACGAGCGAGTACATGCGATCAGCCGATTGGCCAATTAAAACGGTCTTGTGGACGTCTGCCATAATCAGGTTAGTGGAGCAAATTAATCAATGAGTATCGTCGATAACAAAAAAGCCTTCTTTGATTATTTTATCGAGGAACGGTTTGAGGCGGGCATCGTGCTGCAGGGCTGGGAAGTGAAAGCCATTCGCGCGGGCCGCGCCCAAATTAAAGAAGCGTATGTCGTCATCCGCAGTGCAGAGCTGTACCTCATCGGCGCCCACATTACTCCCTTGATTTCTGCCTCGACCCATGTAGTCACAGACCCTACTCGCACCCGAAAACTACTGCTCAATGCGGTTGAGATCCGAAAATTGATTGGCAAAGTGGAACAAAAGGGCTTCACTTTAGTCCCATTAAATCTGCATTTCTCTAAAGGTAATGTCAAATGCGAGATTGGCTTGGCGCGCGGCAAGAAGCAGCACGACAAGCGCGCCACTACCAAAGAACGGGAGTGGGAAATTCAAAAAGCCCGAATCGCGCGGGGCGATCTCCAGTAAGCACTAAATTAGTGCATAC
>JBIPON010000024.1:0-14582 GCA_044379065.1 Polynucleobacter sp.
CTGCGATTGTTGTAAACAAATTGATTGCCAGCTCTTTGGGTAATTTTTTCTGAGATTAGCAATCCACCAGGGCGGAAAATAGGACTCGCCAACGCTGTTATGGTCTGGTCGTTTTACGCCCTGAGCGTCCAAGGCGGCGCTGACTTTTCGCAGCACGGCATTCATCAAGCCTTTGGCATAGATCGTTTCATCGTATTGACCGCATGCGCTTACGGACTCATTGACGATGGTGTGGGTTGCATAGCCTTTTTTAGCCTCATCGGTACGATCCAGCAAAAGTGTAATTGCTACTGCCAAGACATGCTCTACTGGTTTGCTTGGTGGCTTTGGCACGAACTCTTTTATCAGCGCATGTGAACGCGTCCACCGACGAAAGGTATCAAACGTAATGCTTTGAACGATGGGCCGCTCCTGCGGCTCAAGCTCTTCCAAAACCTGGGTCAAAGACCTGCCCGATATGACTTCACCAATCGCTTGTGCCGCAATCGTGATTGCCTGCGATAAGGGCAGATTTTGGGGCGGTGTTTTTAATGCCATCACCACTTCCTCATTTTTTTATCCACAGCTTAGTCAGTCGCTTTAGTAAATTGCAATACGCCCGCTGGCTTTTCTGCTTGAATCCATTGCGCTGCAGATGTACGTCTACCGCCTGGCTTTTGTATCTCCAACACTTCCAATGCGCCATCCTTGCACCACACCACAAATCCATCTTTACTTTTGCCCCCAATCAATCCGGGGCGATGGTTTTCTTGGTATTGGTCTGCTAGCTCTTTTGCCAAAGGGCGGGCACGCCAAAACTTGAGGCTTTGACCGCTCAGCATAGAGCTGGCGCCGGGAAAGGGATTAAATGCCCGAATCAGGCGATCAATAGTGACAACAGTTTGAGACCAATCAATTTCAGCCTCGGTTTTTTGTATCTTCTCGGCGTAACACATCCCCTCTTCACCCTGGGAAGTGCGAGGCAATTTTTCTTGTGCATCAAGCATCGCTAGACAGCGCACCATTAGCCTCGCTCCCAAGTCGGCAAGGCGGTCGTGCAAACTGCTACTGGTTTCATCGGGCGCAATATCAATTGCTTCGCTCAACACCATATCGCCTGTATCCAATCCTGCATCCATTTGCATAATGGTGATACCCGTTCGTGTATCCCCTGCAGCAATTGCCCGCTGAATCGGTGCGGCGCCACGCCAACGCGGCAATAGTGAGCCATGGATATTAAATACGCCGTGCCTTCCAGGCTGCTCGGCTAGGTCCAGCATTGCCTGCGGAATAATGAGTCCGTAGGCAACTACCACCATGGCATCAAACTGCGTTTGGCTGATGACATGCAAGGCAGCGATTGCTTCGGCTCTTTTTGCTTCGTCGGCGCTATTGATATTGAGGGATATCGGCTGTAGCACCGGAATGCCCTTGCCGAGCGCAAATTCCTTAACGGGGCTGGCTTGCAAATGCATTCCTCGGCCGGCGCGCCGATCGGGCTGGGTCAGCACCAATGCAATCGTGTGACCCGCGGCCTCAATGGCTTCTAAGGCATGCGCCGCAAAATCCGGGGTGCCAGCAAAAATAACCCTCATATTGGGCACTCTTTCAGCGTTGGCCTACCAACTCTTTGGCACGCTTTTTCATTTTGAGGGAGATGCGATTGCGCTTTAGAAAAGAGAGGTATTCCACGAACACCTTTCCAAGCAAGTGATCCATTTCGTGTTGCAAGCAAACGGAAAGCAAGCCGTCCGCCTTGATTTCAAATGCCTTACCGTTAACGTCGAGCGCCTTTACCTGAATCTGATCGGGCCGCTCTACTTCATCGAAGAACTCCGGGACCGACAAGCAGCCTTCACGCCATGCTTTTTTCTCCGCACTTGCCCAGACGAGCTCTGGGTTGATGAAGACCATCAGCTGATTTTGCTCTTCTGATACGTCAATCACGATGATGCGCTCATGAATGTCCACCTGGGTCGCGGCCAGACCAACGCCGGGGGCCTCGTACATCGTCTCCGCCATATCGGCAACGATCTTGCGCACGCGCTCATCCACGACGGCAACGGGCTTTGCCACCTTGTGCAGTCGGGGATCAGGGTAATGGAGAACGGTTAACACAGTCATATGGGAATTATCTTACAGACTAATCAGGCTGGACTGATTGGCAAACAAAAGCCCGTGCTCAACAATTGGTTTATGCGAAACCGTCCACCCATGCAATTGCTTTACCCCAGCTTACCGGGCTATCCAAAACGTCTACTTCATTTAAGCGATCCACCTAGCCCTCTATATATATGCGGTGATGCTGCTTTATTTGAGCGGCCGGCTGTAGCCGTTGTGGGATCGCGCAATGCCAGCCTGCAAGGCCTGTACATTGCATCCGAGCTGTCAAAAGGGCTTGTAGAGGCTGGGTTTGTGGTTATTTCTGGCTTGGCGCGGGGAATTGATGGGGCAGCACACCGCGCGGCCCTAAAATCGCCGCTCGGCAAAACCAGCGCTATTTGTGGCACTGGGCTTGATCGCGTCTACCCTTACGAACACCTTGCGCTCGCACAGGCCGTGGCCCATTCCGGCCTGCTCATATCGGAATTCCCTCCTGGAGTGGGCCCGCGGCCGTTTCATTTCCCCAGGCGCAACCGCTTGATTGCCGCCCTTGCCCTGGGCGTAGTGGTTGTGGAGGCAAGCAAGCGATCGGGGTCGCTCATCACCGCACGCCTTGCCGCAGAGCTGGGCCGAGAGGTTTTTGCGGTACCGGGCTCGATTCTTGGGGGCTACTCGGAAGGGTGCCACAGCCTGATTCAAAACGGCGCCAAGCTAGTCCATTCCTTGGGGGATATTCTGGCTGAATTACCCCAGAGCCTTAATTTATAGGGGAACCTGGCCAATAAAAACGGTGTAAATCAGCTGTAAATGCAGGGAAAAGTCGGCATTTTGGACAGCTCTTGATTTATCGGTTAATAATAAAAAAGGGAATGCGCCGCAAATGAGGGCTGCATTGATGGCTGTAATTTGACTAATCTGTACTTAATTTAGGTTCACGCGTGGCTAAAGCAACTACCAAAACCGCATCCAAATCGACTGCAGGCAGCTCGCCTAAAACGCTGATCATTGCAGAAAAGCCCTCGGTTGCCAGCGATATTGCCAAGGCCCTAGGCGGCTTTACTAAATTCGACGATTACTTTGAAAACGACCAGTATGTGGTTTCTTCGGCCGTGGGCCACCTTTTGGAAATTGCCGCCCCCGAGGAATATGACGTCAAGCGCGGAAAGTGGTCGTTTGCCAATTTACCGGTGGTCCCCCCCCATTTTGACCTGCGACCCATTGTAAAAACCGAATCGCGGCTCAAGGTGTTACAAAAACTCATCAAGCGTAAAGATATCGCCGAACTCGTCAACGCATGTGATGCGGGTCGCGAGGGTGAGTTGATTTTTCGGTTGATTGCACAACATGCCAAAGCAAGTCAGCCCATCAAACGCCTATGGCTGCAATCAATGACACCCAACGCTATCCGCGAGGGGTTTAGTGCGCTGCGCTCCGACACCGAGATGCAGCCCCTAGCAGATGCTGCCCGCTGCCGCTCAGAGGCCGACTGGTTAGTTGGCATCAATGGCACCCGCGCCATGACGGCGTTTAATAGTAAAAGTGGTGGCTTCTTTCTGACGACGGTGGGGCGCGTACAAACGCCTACCCTATCGATTGTGGTCGAGCGCGAAGAGCTCATTCGTAAGTTTATTTCTAAAGATTACTGGGAGGTTAAGGCGGATTTTCTGGCTTCGGCCGGCGTTTATGAGGGTCGCTGGTTTGATCCGAAGTTTAAAAAAGATGTCGCAGAGCCGGATTTGCGTGAGAACCGACTGTGGAGTGAGGCCGCGGCCAACAGCATTGTTGCGGCATGCCGCAACAAAAAGGCTACCGTACGTGAAGAAGCAAAACCGGCGACGCAGTTAGCGCCCCAGTTGTTTGATTTAACTAGTCTGCAACGCGAGGCAAATGCACGTTTCGGTTTTTCCGCAAAAAACACCTTAGGACTTGCCCAAGCTTTATACGAACGTCACAAGGTGCTCACCTACCCACGAACCGATTCAAGGGCGCTGCCTGAAGACTATTTGGAAACGGTAAAGCAGACCGTTGAAAATCTGGCTGCGAATTCCAATGAATACCGCCCCCACGCCAATGCCATATTGAAAGGCGATGGCAAAGATAGCGCTGCCAAGACAAAAGGGTTTGGCTGGATCAAACCCAATAAGCGGATTTTTGATAACTCTAAGATATCAGACCACTTCGCCATTATTCCAACGTTGGAGTCGCCCAAGACCCTAAGCGAGCCAGAGCAAAAACTCTACGATTTGGTTGTGCGTCGATTCTTGGCGGTGTTTTTTCCTGCCGCAGAGTTCCGCGTCACTACCCGCATAACGGAATGCTCGGGCCACCACTTTAAAACGGAGGGGCGCGTCTTAGTTCACCCTGGTTGGTTGGCGGTCTACGGACGGAGCAATCAAGCAGACGACGAACTGGTTGCCGTACAAGAAAATGAAACGGTACAAAGCGACACTATCGAGGCAGTTGCTTTAAAAACAAAGCCGCCAGCCCGCTATAGTGAAGCAACCCTGCTCTCGGCCATGGAAAGTGCCGGCAAGTGGGTTGATGACGACGATATGCGTGAGGCGATGGCCGAAAAGGGTCTTGGCACTCCCGCAACCCGCGCCGCCATCATCGAAGGGCTCCTGGCAGAGAAATACATGGTGCGTGAAGCGAGGGAACTCATACCAACCGCCAAAGCATTTCAACTTATGACCCTGCTTCGCGGCTTGGATGTGGAAGAGCTGACGCGCCCTGATCTCACTGGCAATTGGGAAAACAAGCTCTCGCTCATCGAGCAGGGGAAAATGAAGCGCGATGCATTTATGCAAGAAATTGCGCAGATGACGCAGCGCATCGTCAAGCGCGCCAAAGAATACGACAGCGATACCATTCCGGGTGATTACGCCACCCTCACCACACCCTGTCCCCATTGCAAAGGGTCGGTTAAAGAAAACTACCGGCGCTTTGCGTGCGAGAAATGTGGCTTTACGATTAGTAAAACGCCAGGTGGTCGGGCATTTGAATACGATGAAGTCGAAACGCTATTGCGCGATAAGACCATCGGACCATTGCAGGGATTTCGCAGCAAGATTGGCCGCCCGTTTGCAGCCATCATTCAGCTGACTGAAATTCCGGAAGACGATAAAGACTATCCCAACGCTGGCTTCAAATTGGAGTTTGATTTCGGCAACAGCGAAGATGATGATGCGGAAGCGATTGACTTTACTGGTCGCACTGCCTTAGGCGTTTGCCCAAAATGCTCTGGCGCAATCTATGAAGATGGCATGCGCTATGTTTGTGAACGCAATACGGGGCCTAGCAAAACCTGTGATTTCAAAACGGGCAAGGTCGTGTTGCAGCAAGAGATATCGACGGAGCAAGTCCAGAAGTTGCTGACTACCGGCAAAACTGATTTGTTAACCAACTTTAAATCTAATCGCACCGGTCGCGGCTTTAAGGCCTATCTAGCCCTTGGCGATGGCGGCAAAATTGGATTTGAATTTGAAGCGAAAGCGCCTAAAGCAGGCGGCACGGCACCTGCCAAAAAACGATCAGGTGCAAGCGCCGCAGCCAAGGCAGAAGTAAAGCCCAAGCGCGTTAGTAAAGCAAAGTCCCCTGCCAAAACCTGATCTGCAATTAATTTTGCTGCCAATGCAGACCACAAAATACCGCGCGACCCAAGGGCAGTAGCGACAAAGATGCCGGGTCGCTGGGGTAGTGCGCCGATGATGGGCAGTCGATCCCCCGCAACACAGCGAATGCCGACAAACTGTCCATCTGGTATTAGTCCCTCTTGATCACCCTCAGGATAGTTAACTAGGCCGGCAGCCTGCGCTTGATTAAAGCGATCACTTTCGTAACTAGGATGGTTGTCACTTTCGTTTTCATCAAAACTAGAGCCCACAATCCAGCGCATATTTCCATCTTCTAAGCGACTCGCTGGTATGCAATAACCATCGCCACAGATAATGGAGCGGGGGAGACGAGCAGCCCAATCACTCTTCGAGTCAACTTGAAAAAAACTCAGCTGACCACGCACCGGCTTAAGCGGCAATTTAATTTGGATACTACTCAATATTTTTTTGGAGGGCAGGCCAGCAGCAATAATGACCTTATCTGCGCGTATGGTGATTTTTTTAGATGCATCGGTCAACAGCCAGTGATTACCTTCACGCTCTAGCGTATCTATCTGTACATTATTCATCTGCGTTAACTGCGCGCAGGGTTGCAATAGTTCTTTGGTTGTTTTCTCTAGGCTCAGCATTCCGGCATTCGGAAACCAAACGCCTGCCCGCGCCACCCCTGCCAACTGACTTGCTTGTTCTGCAGAAACGGGGACCGCTATTTCGGGTCTTAGTTCAAGCTCCTCCAGCTGTCGGGCTATAGCATCACGATCAAAATCAATGCCATTTTTTATCGGCTGCAATGCGCCGCGGTGCACCCATTGATCGCCCCATCGCGCCAGCGCGAGCTCAAATGCAATACGGGTTAGCTGGAGTAATTTTGCAGAACCCCTGGTGATATGGGGATGGGCAATAGCATGGGCGTGACTTGAGCATGCTGTAGCAGGGCCGCTTTCGGCCTCAATTATGCATACTGCGTGACCTCGAGAAATGATTTCTTGCGCAATGCTTGCGCCTGCGATGCCAGCCCCAATCACCACGATGCCATGGTGCTGGGGGGCGATCATATGGTAAGCAGGAATTAGCTTCCGATGCGTTGCTCAATCTTGCTACGCGTTGCCAAGAGCTCGGCTGGTAAGCGGTGCCTTAGCTGCTCAAATAGCTCGGAATGCAACTGCACTTCTGCCTGCCAGTCTGACTTGCTTACGGACATCACGTCATTGAATTGCTCGGCTGAAAAATCAAGGCCATCCCACTGGAGATCCTGATACTCAGGGCAGATACCAAAAATAGTCTCCTTGCCTTTTGCTTTGCCATCCACACGCTCGAGGATCCAAGCTAAGACACGCATGTTTTCGCCAAAGCCAGGCCATACAAACTGACCAGCGTCGTTTTTACGGAACCAATTGACGCAATAAATTTTTGGCAGCTCTGCGCCCGACGCCATTAGTTTTTTGCCAAGACTGAGCCAGTGCTGAAAATAATCGCTCATGTTGTAGCCCGCAAACGCCAGCATCGCAAAGGGGTCACGGCGCACAACGCCGACTTGGCCAGTGATGGCGGCGGTGGTTTCCGAGCCCATGGTGGCGGCCATATAAACGCCCTCTTCCCAGTCTCGAGCTTCGCTCACCAAAGGCACGGTAGTGGAGCGGCGACCACCAAACAAGAAGGCGTCAATCGGCACGCCGTCTGGATCGTTCCAGTTAGGGTCAACAGCTGGATTATTGGTTGCCGCCATGGTGAAACGTGAATTGGGGTGGGCAGCTTTTCTGCCGGCCGCTCCATCTGCCGGAGTCCAATCTTTACCTTGCCAGTCGATTAAATGCGCTGGTGGCGTTTCGGTCAAACCTTCCCACCACACGTCGCCGTCATCGGTCAGGGCCACATTGGTGAAGATGACGTCTTGGTAGAGTGAGTCGATGCAATTGGGATTTGTTTTGCGATTGGTGCCTGGCGCAACACCGAAGTAACCGGACTCTGGATTAATCGCATGAAAACGTGTTTTGCCGGTAGCAGCATCTTTCCGGGGTTTAATCCAGGCGATGTCGTCACCGATGGTGGTCACTTTCCAGCCCTCAAATCCTTTGGGTGGAATCATCATGGAGAAATTGGTTTTGCCACACGCCGAGGGGAATGCGGCCGCGATGTGGTATTTCTTTCCCTGTGGCGAGGTAACGCCGAGAATGAGCATGTGCTCAGCAAACCAGCCCTGGTCACGTCCCATAGTCGAGGCAATCCGTAAGGCAAAGCATTTCTTGCCCAATAAAGCATTACCGCCATAGCCCGAACCAAAAGACCAGATCTCTCGGGTCTCGGGGTAATGAACAATGTATTTGGTTGGATTATTGGGCCAGACAACATCTTTTTCGCCAGCCTCTAAGGGCTTACCTACGGTGTGAATGCAGGGCACGAATTCTCCGTCGCTACCGAGCTGATCGATCACGGCACGGCCCATGCGTGTCATGATGCGCATATTGATCGCCACATAGGGGCTGTCCGATAGCTCTACGCCAATGTGTGCGATCGGAGAGCCAATCGGGCCCATTGAAAAGGGAACTACATACATGGTTCTACCACGCATGCAGCCCGCGAACAAGGGCTTCAGTGTTGCGCGCATTTCGTCGGGGGCCACCCAGTTATTCGTAGGGCCAGCGTCATCTTTGTTTTGTGAGCAAATAAAGGTGCGGTCTTCTACGCGGGCAACGTCTTGAGGATCCGATATTGCCAGAAAGGAATTCTTTCGCTTCGCTGGATTGAGACGTTTGAATGAACCAGCGGCCACCATGAGATCGCAGAGTCGGTCATATTCAGCTTGCGAACCATCGCACCAATGAATGCTGTCCGGCTTGGTTAGCGCAGCAACTTCGGCAACCCATTGAATGAGTTTTTGGTTTTTCACATACTCTGGCGCAGCAACTGAAACAGCATCGTGCGTTAATGGTTGGTTCATGTAAAGCCCTCGCATTTTTAATAATTTGGATGTAACGATTTTAGCATTTTCCTGCCGGCATTTTTCATCGCTTGATGGGGTGCAAGCCCTTGTTTTTAAAGGGGCAAGAAGAAATGTCCGGAAAAAATAATGGGCAATGGCCTTGTTATTTTCCGATGCAAAATTGGCTAAAAATTTTTCCGAGCAAATCGTCTGGCAATAGGCGGCCAGTGATTTGGCCCAGATGCTCTTGTGTCAAACGGAGCTCTTCCGCAAACAGCTCCAATGCACGATTTCCTTGAAGCGCATAGAGGCCGGCCTTATTTAATGCTGCTTCGGCATGCAACAAGCAATCGATGTGGCGTTGACGGGAAATCAGAACATCCTCTTGCCCGGCATGCCAGCCGACGCGGGTCAAAATAGCATTTTTTAACTCTGGAATACCGGCGCCCGTTTTGGCGGAGATAAAAAGCGCCTCCGGCCCTGTGACGCTATTAGCAGCGTGAGGTAAATCCGCTTTATTGATCAATCGCAAAGACGTACAACCGGCAGGCAGTGCTGCCACTACGTCGGTATAAAGCACCTCGTCGGCCGTTTGCGCATCCGGGGCCTCTATGTATAGAAGCAAATCAGCTGTACGTATCGATGCCCAGGTGCGCTCAATTCCAATTGCCTCGACTTCATCGCTCGTCTGCCGCAGACCGGCCGTGTCAATAATGTGTATTGGCACACCGTCGAGTGTAATGCTTTGCTTTACCCTGTCCCGCGTTGTGCCAGCTACCGCAGTCACAATCGCAATCTCTTCGCCGGCCAGGCAATTTAGCAAAGAGCTTTTGCCCACATTGGGGGCGCCCACCAAGACCAGCTGTACACCATCGCGCAATATCTGTCCCTGCTTGGCGGCGCCAAGTAAGCGCTGTAGCTGTTCCTGAATGTCGGTTAACTGTTGGCGCGCATGGGCGTTTTCTAAAAACTCAATTTCTTCTTCTGGGAAGTCGAGGGTGGACTCGACCAAAATGCGCAATTGCGTTAAAGCCTGAACCAAACGATGAATGTCATCTGAGAATGCGCCCTGCAGCGAGCGCGCAGCGCCCATGACGGCGGCATGCGATTGCGCATCGATTAGATCGGCAATGGCTTCTGCTTGGGCTAGATCAATTTTTTCATTTAAAAAGGCGCGCAGTGAGAACTCGCCCGGCTCGGCTATTGCTAGGCCGGCCTGTTGGCCCAATTGCAGGCAGCGCTGCACTACTAAATCGAGGAGTTGTGGTCCGCCGTGGCACTGTAGCTCCAAAACGTCCTCACCCGTAAACGAGTGGGGTGCCGAAAAGTAAATTGCAAGGCACGAATCAATAATGCGGCCGTCTTGGTTGCGTAAATCAACCAGAGTGGCTTTGCGGGGCTGCAGTCGTGTACTGGTAATGGTAAAGGCAAGCTCTTGCAAGCCCTCGCCACTGATTCGAATAATGCCTACGCCGGCCTTGCCAGGCGCGGTAGCGATAGCAACAATAGGGATTTTTCTAGATGCAGGCCCCATTGCTAACATATTGATACTGACTACGGTATTACATTGCTCGTTTAATAATCATCTTGTTGATCTGCCACTGCTGTGCAATCGACAATATGTTATTCACCACCCAGTACAAAACTAGTCCGGCCGGGAAGAAAAAGAACATGATAGAAAAAATGATGGGCATATAGAGCATCACTTTTGCCTGAATTGGATCCGGCGGAGTGGGATTCAATTTGGTTTGCACGTACATTGATACCGCCATGATTACCGGCAAAATGTAATAGGGATCTGGCACGGCCAAATCATGAATCCAAAGTATCCAAGGTGCATTGCGGATTTCCACCGACGACAACAACACCCAATACAACGAAATAAACACAGGTATCTGAATCAACATCGGCAAGCAGCCGCCCAGCGGATTGATCTTTTCCTTCTTGTAAAGGGCCATCATTTCTTGATTCATTTTTTGCGGATTGCCTTTGTTGGCCTCGCGCATTGCCATTACCTTTGGCTGCACTTCTTTCATGCGCGCCATTGACTTGTAACTTGCGGCAGAGAGGGGATAGAACAAAAGCTTAATCAAGAAGGTCAATATGACGATTGACCAACCCCAGTTGTTTACGTATTCATAAATACGCTCCAGGGTCCAGAAAATGGGTTTTGCAAGGATGGTTAAGTACCCGTAGTCCTTCAGCAATTCTAATCCTGGTGCAATTGCTTCCAGCGTGCTTTCTTGTTGCGGACCTACAAATAAACGTGCTGTCTCGGTGGTTGTTTTGCCAGGAGCAATATCTTCGAGTGGGGTTTGTATGCCAACGCGATACACATTGGTATCAATTTTTCCAGCGTAAATGTCACGGTTTAATTTATCGCTGGGAATCCATGCGCTCGCGTAGTAGTGCTGAACCATTGCTACCCATGCCGGATCGCCAGCAGGAACTTGCTTTGGTATGGTGATTTTGTTTTTCTCAATATCGGTAAATTCAAGTTTATTAAACTTCTCTTTATTGGTATAAACCGCCGGACCAGTAAATGTGCTGTAGAACTCACTCTCGTCCAGCTTGCTGCCATCGCGCACCAATTCGGTATACAAAACCAGTGGGCCTACTGCAGCATTATTTTTAGTTACACGGTGCATCACATCAATGACGTAACTCCCAGCATTCAAGATAAAGGTTTTTTCAAGGGTTACGCCATTGCGTTCACTGGCAACAACCAAGAAAGGGCGGCCGGACCCATCTTTACCGCTCGATTGCAATTTGAATTCACTCGTGTGGTTCGGCAGCTCAGCGTTACCAGCAGCAATCAATCCGGAGCGCGCAAAATACTGATGGCCAGGCGTTACCTGCATCAACTTGATTGGTTTCTTATCGGCTTCTAATTCTTTTAGCAAGGTTGCGCTCACCACGTTAGCGCCGTCTGCGCTGACCTCAACTACGAGGACATCGTTTTGCAAAGTAAAGCGTTCTTTGCTTGCCAGCTGTGCCATGCTCGCTGGAATTGCCTTGGGCGCGAGTACTGGTGCGGCGCTCGTGGTGGTGGCCGTCGATACCGGGACGTCGCTTTTCTTTTCATCTCCACTCACTGGCGCAGCTTCCTGCTTGCTCATGCTTTGTGGTCCGAACAGCGGGGTTTTGCCTTCGTATGCCAACCAGTTGTTGTAAAGGAGCAGTCCTGCGATTGAGAAAACAGCCCAGAGAATGGTTCTTTTCGTATCCATGTATTTATTCTTTTATCTTGCGTGGGTTAATTGCTGGGTCATAACCACCATGACTCCAAGGGTTACATCGCAACAGCCGCCAGACGATTAGTCCGGCACTTTTGGCGCTGCCGTGGGCTTCAAAACAATCGCATGCGTATTGAGAACAGCTTGGCTCGAATTTGCACTGTGAACCAAAAAATGGGCTCAGTGCGATTTGGTAAATCCGGATCACTGTTATTGCTGCGCGGTTAATGATCTGCACTTAAATGAGCTCCGACAATTGCTCTTTTAATACGCCAAATTCCACGGAGCGCAATCGACCCCGTGTGGTTTGGCCAATCGGTTTTTTCAGTCGGATGACAACATCATGGGTCTTTAATATTGCACTGTGCGGTTGGCGCGTGCTTTCTCGTATGAATCGTTTGAGCTTATTTCGATCCACAGCATGTTTAGCCAACTTTTTAGCAACAGCAATTCCAAGGGCGCCATCTATGCCGTGACTGCGAGACCCTAAATACAAACCCCAATGTTTTGATGTTTTGGGATTTGTTTTTAGTAATTCGGATATGCGTGCGCTTTTCAAGCGAGTGCGCTTAGACTGCCAGGCGTTTACGGCCCTTGGCACGACGTGCGTTCAAAACGGTACGGCCGCCACGCGTTTTCATGCGTACACGGAATCCGTGGGTGCGTTTACGGCGGGTTACGGATGGTTGATATGTTCTTTTCATGATTGACCTCGGGAAAGCCAAGTATTTTCCTTTGTGGCGCCCAAAAGGTCAACCTAAGTTCTGCTCTTATTGGGTTTTTCCCTTATTTTATTTTTAGTTTTTTTCTTAGTTGCTTGATTTATATGTAATTTTATTGTTTGGCCACAACTTATCCACAGCTTTTCCACCCACTTATGGCTTGTGGATAACTTTAGAAAATCGCTACAATCAACCCTCCGAAAATGAGCAATCTAGAAAACAACGCCACCCTCTCTTCCTTAAGTCCGTTGGGCTTTTGGGATCACGCCACCGCCAGTTTGCTGCGCGAGCTTTCACCACAACAATTTAAAACCTGGATTCAGCCCCTTAAATTAAGCGGTCTGGATGAGAGTGAGTGTTTGCTTACTATTGCTGCTCCAAATCGATTTAAGTTGGATTGGACAAAAAAAACGTTTTCTGATCGCTTTCAGGAGCTTGCCCAAGGTTATTTTGGCAAGCCCTTTACTTTGGTCTTTGTATTGGATGATGGGGCCTCTGCCCCTCCGGCAATTGTGGCTGCTACGCAATCTACAACCCAACCCCATGGGCCAAACACAGCCTCCTCTGATTATTTGCAAGCCACGCCGGAAGTTGAGTTGGGTGAACCATCCACCTTTGAATTAGAAGACCATTCCAAACTCAACCCCATGTTGACCTTTGAAACCTTTGTTACAGGCAAGGCAAATCAATTAGCGCGCGCAGCCTCCATTCAGGTGGCACACAACCCGGGCACATCCTACAACCCCATGTTCTTGTATGGCGGGGTTGGCCTTGGCAAAACCCATCTAATTCACGCAATTGGCAACCACCTTTTAAAAGAAAAACCAAATGCCCGGATTCGTTATATCCATGCGGAACAATATGTATCGGACGTAGTTAGGGCCTATCAACAGAAAGCGTTCGACCGCTTTAAGCGCTATTATCACTCCCTAGACCTGCTGCTGATTGATGACATTCAATTTTTTAGCGGCAAATCGCGCACCCAAGAAGAGTTCTTTTATGCGTTTGAGGCCCTTTTGGGTAATCGTGCACAAGTCATTATTACTAGCGACACCTATCCCAAAGAGATGGCTGGAATTGATGATCGACTTATCTCCCGCTTTGATTCTGGCCTCACCGTGGCCATTGAGCCCCCTGAATTGGAGATGCGCGTCGCCATTTTGATGAAAAAGGCGGCAGCAGAAGGTATACCAATGTCCGAGGATGTTGCTTTTTTTGTAGCCAAGCATCTTCGCTCGAATGTGCGCGAACTTGAGGGTGCGCTACGGAAGATTTTGGCTTTTGTTCGCTTTCATGGTCGGGATGTAACGATTGATGTTGCTCGCGCCGCCCTGAAAGACCTGCTATCCATTCAAAACCGTCAAATTTCAGTTGAAAATATCCAAAAATCTGTGGCCGATTTTTACAATATAAAGGTGGCGGACATGTACTCCAAGCGCAGACCCGCCAACATCGCCAGGCCGCGCCAAATCGCTATGTTTATGGCTAAAGAGTTAACCCAAAAAAGCCTTCCTGAGATTGGTGAGCTGTTTGGTGGGCGAGACCATACCACCGTCTTACATGCGGTCCGCAAAATTACAGAAGAGCGCTCTCACGACAGTCAACTAAACCATGAAATTCATGTGATTGAGCAGACACTGAAGGCATAAATGGGTTGTGGATAAGTATGTGGATGAGTCTGTGTGTAACCGGGTGGATTTCATGTGCATAAATTGGGGGAAACAATGCTGATATGCAAAAATAGGGTTAATTAAAAAAGTTATCCCAAATCCATCCTTAATTTATACCGAAGTTGTGCACAGGTTTTTTTGGTTATAAGTAGTTGTTGTGTAAGCCTTTAAGGGGTTATCCACCGTTTTTCTGGGGCTTATTACTATTACTAATTTGATATATACAAGGATTTAAAAGCAATGCAACTTATAAATACATCGCGCGATAGTTTATTAAAACCACTTCAAATCGTAAGCGGCATTGTTGAGCGTCGACACACACTCCCTATATTGGCTAA
>JBIPON010000025.1:0-14518 GCA_044379065.1 Polynucleobacter sp.
TTTTTAATAAGAATTGGATTCAGGTGCTGATGGGCAAACAGGTCACCCTAAAAGAAAATACTGCGCGCAATACCTGGAGCCAGCTCAATTTGGCTTGGTCGATTTTTTTCTTCCTCATGGGAGCCCTAAACTTGTACGTCGCATTTCAGTTTTCGGAAGATACGTGGGTTAATTTTAAGCTCTTTGGAACAACTGCTCTCCTCATCGTCTTTGTCATCGCACAAGGATTTTGGCTAAGTAAACATATGGAAGAGGAAACACCCTCATGAGCAAAAACCAAGAGCGCATTGCTTTATTTTTGGTCGACCTCAAAGCCGCACTGCCGATTGATGAGATTGCCATCGAAGACGAGAGTCATTTGCATGCTGGTCATGCAGGCGCCGCTAGTGGCGGGGGTCACTTTAAGTTGACCTTGGTGTCATCGGCTTTTGATGGCCTCAATCGGGTTGCGCGCCACCGCCTGATCTATGCCGCCTTAAATCGCCATATTCCAACTGAGATACATGCGCTTACCATTGAGGCTCATAGCCCATCCGAAGCACTTTCGCTGAAATAAGCTAAGCAGAATTAAATCAAGCAAAATAAACCCATTACTATTCGATACTACTTTTATTACCTACCTTTACTATGAAACTACTTCCCCAATTTGCCCTTTCCACCGCCTGCGCAGCACTACTAATTAGCCCAATGGCACTCGCGCAAAATGCCGCGATTGTGAACGGCAAAGCAATCCCTAAAGCGCAACTAGATAGCCTAGTGAAAAAATCAGGGCAGCCTACCAATGACCCCCAGGTTCGCGAAAAGGCGCGTGAGGTGTTGATTACCCGTGAGTTAATTATTCAGGAAGCCAATAGCCGCGGCCTAACCCAAAAAGAGGCAGTTAAAGACAAGATTGAGCAATCGCGTATTGGTATCTTGGTTGCCGCTGTATTCGAGGATTTTGTTGAGCGTGAGGGCGTAACCGAGGCCGAGCTCAAAGCCGCCTATGCTTCCATTCAGGCAGATTACACCGGCAAGGAATATCAGGTAAAACACATCTTGGTAGAAAAAGAGGCTGACGCTAATGCCTTAATTGCTAAGATTAAGGCTGGTGCTAGCTTTGCTGACATGGCGAAACAGAACTCCAAAGACCCTGGTTCTGCTCCCAATGGCGGCGATCTAGGTTGGGTTGGTGATAAGTCATTGGTGCCCGAGTTTTCCAAGGCCATGGTTGCTTTAAACAAAGGTCAAATGACCGATAAGCCAGTCAAAAGCCAATTCGGCTGGCACATTATTCGTGTGGACGATGTGCGGGATGCAAAAGCCCCTCCTATGGATGAAATCAAAGCTGAGCTCAAGCAGATTTTGACTGCCGACGAAAACTGGCAGAAAGCCAAGTTCTCTGAAATGATGCAAAAACTCCGCGCCAAGGCAAAGGTTCAATAAGCATGATGCTATTGCACACCATGCTGCGGGTTGGCGATCTCGATCGCTCGATCGATTTTTATACCCGCATCTTAGGCATGAATTTATTGCGCACCACCGAACGTCCTGAGCAAAAGTATTCCTTGGCCTTTGTTGGCTTTGGTAAGGGCAATGCTGATGGTCAAGCTGAGATCGAGCTTACCTACAACCATGGAGTCCATCAATACGAACTGGGTACGGCTTATGGCCACATTGCCTTGGGCGTAAGCGATGCCTATGCTACCTGCGCTGCAATTAAGGCTGCGGGCGGTCTGGTTACCCGCCAAGCTGGTCCGGTTCTAGGCGGCGATACCATCATTGCCTTTGTCACGGATCCCGATGGATACAAGATCGAGCTCATTCAGCGCTGAGCAGTGTGGCACTAAATAGCCCCATCGAACTACGCGTTCTAGATCGTATTCAGGCTATCTCGGCTGAACATTGGGATGGTTTATTAGCAGCAGATTCAACTCCGTTTTTACGCTACTCCTTTCTCGCGGCACTAGAGAATCATGGCTGCGTTGGCGGCAATACAGGCTGGCAAGTCGCCCACTTAGCCATTTACCCGACGGATTCGAATAAGCCCATTGGCCTGATGCCACTCTATTTGAAAAGCCATTCCTATGGTGAGTATGTATTTGATTGGTCTTGGGCAGAAGCCTATAACCAGCATGGTATGCAGTACTACCCCAAAGCCTTGTGCGCGATTCCGTTTACGCCGGTGCAAGGATCGCGCATGCTGCTAGATCAAGAGCACGATCCAGAGCGAACCCAGCAGTGGCTAATACAAGGCCTAAAACAACTTTTAATTCAGAACGGGCTTTCTTCAGCCCATGTTTTATTTGCTGAACAAAAAACCCAAGATGCCCTATTGGCACAAGGTTTTATGGCGCGCGACGCTGTGCAGTTTCATTGGAATAACGAATCGTATGCAACGATGGATGTATTTTTAGATCAGCTCACCATGAAGCGCCGCAAAAATATTCGGCGCGAACGCAAACAAGTGGCGGATGCAGATGTGAAATTTCGACATACGCCAGGAACCCTTGCAAGTGAGGCAGATTGGGCATTCTTTTATCAATGCTACGCCAATACCTACCTCGAACACCATTCATCACCCTACCTGAATGAAGCCTTCTTTCAGGATTGGGGCCAGCAGATGCCGGAATGCCTGCACCTGATCATCGCCGAAAAAGAAAATCGCCCGATAGCCGCGTCCCTATTGGTGGTCGACAAAAAAGCACCGATACCAACAGCGTATGGACGTTACTGGGGCTCGATTGAATACATTCCCTGCCTGCATTTTGAGACAGCCTACTACCAAGCCATTGAGTACTGCATACAAGAAGGCATACAGATTTTTGAAGGTGGCGCACAAGGCCAGCACAAAATGGCGCGGGGATTTTTACCGGTCACCGTACAATCAGCGCACTGGATTAAAGACCCTGAGTTTGCAACGGCCGTCGAGCGTTTCTTAAAACGGGAGCGGGCCGGTATCGGGGCTTATGTGGATGAGCTGGCCGAGCACTCTCCACTCAAATCGTCTAAAGTACTGCTATGAGCTCTTCAAATTCCAACGATCCCATTAGCGGCGCTAACTCCTTGTTGATTGGTGATGCCGAATCCGATACCCCCTGTATTGGCATTTGCTCTACTTTGTACGATGAAATCTGCAAAGGCTGTGGCCGCACTTTGATCGAAGTCAGTAACTGGGTCTTCATGACCCCAGAAGAGAAAGCAGCGGTCTGGCAACGCATCCAGGCAGAAGGTACGGCAATGCGTTTTCAGCGCAATAAAGCAGACTAAACTTACCCCGCCAGCGACTGACTGCGCAGATACTCTTCGTAGGTTCCAGAGTAATCCACCACGCTACCATCTATTTTGACTTCCAAAATGCGGTTAGCCAGCGCTGAGACAAATTCACGGTCATGGGAAACAAACAGCAAAGTGCCTTCAAACTTTTCGAGGGCAATTTGCAAGCTTTCAATGGACTCCATGTCCATGTGATTGGTAGGCTCGTCCATCGCCAATACGTTGTGCTTTTGCAGCATCAGCTTACCCCAAATCATGCGTCCTTTTTCGCCGCCCGATAGAACTTTGACTGATTTACTGATGTCATCGCCTGAAAAAAGGAGGCGACCCAGTGTTCCGCGAATGACCTGATCATCATCACCCGTATTACGCCATTGGTTCATCCAATCCATCAACAGATCATCATTTGGAAATAACTCGGAGGTATCTTGCGGCATGACGCCCACATTCGCGTTCTCCGCCCATTTCACATCACCGCTATCGGCCTGCATGCCGCTAAAGCGTTTACTCAAAATCGTTTTGAGTAAGGTTGTTTTTCCAGCACCGTTTTGACCGATGATCGCAATCTTTTCCCCAGCGCGAACGCCAATCTTAAAGTTCTTAAAGATGGGACGATCAAACGCTTTTGTCAACGCATTGCATTCCACGGCCATGTTGTGCAACTTCTTTTCATAATCAAAGCGAATAAACGGATTTTGCCGCGAGGATGGTTTGATTTCCGTAATCTCAATCTTTTCGAGTTGGCGCTGGCGCGATGTCGCTTGGCGTGCCTTCGATGCATTGGCTGAGAAGCGACTAACGAACGCTTGTAACTCCGCAACCTTTTCTTTTGCCTTCACGTTGGAAGCCAGTTGCTGCGCCCTCGCCTGTGTGGATGCCAACATATAGGAGTCGTAATTGCCAGGATAGACTTTTAAAGTGCCAAAATCCATATCGGCCATATGCGTACACACTTCATTTAAAAAGTGGCGATCGTGCGAAATAATAATGATGGTGCTATTGAGTTGATTCAGGATTTCTTCGAGCCAATGAATCGAATGAATATCCAAGTTATTGGTTGGCTCATCGAGCAACAACACGTCAGGATCTGAAAACAAGGCTTGCGCTAACAGTACACGGAGCTTCCAACCGGGTGCAACGCTACTCATGAGGCCTTGGTGCTGCTCAATTGGAATGCCAATGCCGAGCAACAACTCCCCTGCTTTCGCTTCGGCTGTGTAGCCGCCGTATTCGGCGTATTTACCTTCTAGGTCAGCTGCGCGCATGTAATCTTCATCGGTCGCGTCAGGATTGGCATAAATGGCATCCCGCTCGGCTGCTGCTTTCCACATTTCTTCGTGGCCCATCATGACAACGTCCAAAACACGCACATCCTCAAAGGCAAACTGATCTTGACGCAATTTACCCAAACGAATATTGGGCTCAAGGCTTACGTTTCCACTGCTGGGCTCTAAATCACCGCCGAGGATTTTCATGAAAGTGGATTTACCACAGCCATTCGCTCCGATGAGTCCATAGCGATTGCCGCCGCCAAACTTGACAGAGATGTTTTCAAAAAGGGGTTTTGCCCCAAACTGCATGGTGATATTGGATGCGGACAACACGGGTATATTCTTACTTTCTTAGGGTCAAAGGCGCAATGTGCGCTGCAATACAAGTTGGATGCTATTTTAACGGGGTTGTTGAGGCTATGCTCGATTTAGCCTGCGGTAAGCCTCCCATGGGCCATCGCAGGCCATTTTGGCTAACCCCATCCAAACGCCATTCCATACAAGCAAATCCTATTTTTTGATCTGAATGCGCTGCCGTATGAATGGGAGACGAAGTAACAGCAACACCACGATGACCCCTAGATAGGTGGAGACGGCTTCATAATCGCTCTTACCGGCTTTATGCCACCAGTAATGCAGGATGGCTAATACGGCAATAGCGTAGATCATGCGGTGCAGTTGGCCCCAACGCCGACCAAGCTTACGCTGCGCCCAGCGATTGGATGTCAATGCCAACGGTATTAAAAATACAAACGCCAGGAAACCGAAGGTTATGTAGGGGCGCTCCAGTACGTCTAGCCACATAGCCGCCAGGGAAAAGTCATGATCCAGCCACAGCCAGATCAGAAAATGCAGGGTGGCATAGAAGAAGCAATACAAACCGAGCATCCGCCTGAAGTGAATAAACCCGGTCCAGCCGGTTATGGCCCGTGCTGGGGTCATGGCCAAACTTAGGCATAAAAAAACCAGAGTCCAAGTACCCATCGAGCGCGTAATGAACTCGATTGGGTTGGCACCCAAGTCTTGTGCGCTACCAAGCCAAATTAGCCTGGCCAGAGGCAGCAAGGCAAGTAAAAAAATGGCTAGCTTTAGGTACTGCAATTAGTAATTCTTTTTAAGATCCATGCCGGTATACAGGCTTGCCACTTGCGTAGCGTAACCATTAAACATCTCGGTTGGTATCTTAGGGGCAAATATTCCACGATTGTCACCAAGGCGACGCTCGGTAGCCTGGCTCCAGCGCGGATGATTCACATTGGGATTGACGTTGGAATAAAAACCGTACTCCCGAGGCGCCGATTTGACCCAACTGGTCACAGGCATCTTCTCCGTTAACCGAATCGAGACAATGGACTTCGCGCTTTTGAATCCGTACTTCCAGGGCACCACGATACGCACTGGGGCGCCATTTTGTTTGGGCAATACTTCACCATAGAGACCCAAAGTCAGCAGGGTAAGCGGGTTCATTGCCTCATCTAGGCGTAGCGCCTCACGGTATGGCCAGTCCAAAATGGGGCGGGCAAGACCGGGCATTTGCTGGGGATCCGCCAGAGTTACAAACTCGATGAACTTGGCGGAACCCAATGGCTCCACTACATTGAGCAGTTTAGATAGCGAGTAGCCATTCCACGGAATGACCATCGACCAGCCCTCGACACAACGCATGCGGTAGATCCGCTCTTCGATCGGTGCCAATTTCAGTAGAGCATCGATATCAATCGTCATCGGCTTTTTAACGAGGCCGTCGATGGTGACCGTCCATGGGCTGGTTTTCAGCGAGCCGGCGCGGCGCGCAGGGTCAGCCTTGTCTAACCCAAACTCATAAAAATTATTGTAGGTGGTGACTTCCTTGTATTCCGAGAGGGTTTCTTTGGTGGAATATGGCGACTCAATCACATTCTTAAACTTCACCGCATCCGGATTACTCGCAAATGCCTGACGCGAGAACCACGGTGCTAAAGCCATGCCCATGCCCCCTGCCGCTGCAAGCTGGATTAAAGAGCGACGTTGCTCAAAGATAGACTTCGGCGTGATGTCACTCGCTTGAATCGTTGGATCATGAAATGCTTTCATCGTTAAACCTTTATCTTAAATGGCGTGAAATTAGTATCGGTGTCGTAATAATCTTCGTTCTCTTTTTTCTTCAAAAATCCAACTACAGCGTACGTTAGGGGTGTTGCCAAAACCTCCCACAGGGTTTTTAGAACATACTGAGCCAGCGCCACTTGAATAATCTGACTGGTTGACCAAATGCCATAAAACGCAATCATATAAAAGAGGCTGGAATCAACCAGCTCCCCTACTGCGGTAGAGCCAATCGTGCGCGTCCATAAATGCTTTCCTTGGGTGAGAATTTTCATCTTCGCCATGACGTAGCTATTGGATAAGCTACCACACCAAAATGCAACCATTGATCCGAGCGCAATCCGCCACGAATTACCGAATACCGCCTCCAGTCCGCTCTGATAGCTAGCCATATACGACCCCGGTGCCACCGGCAGCGCAATCACCACTTGCGCCATGAGGGCGGCAAAAGCAAGCGCTGCAAAACCCGCCCATACTGCCCTGCGATCATGGGCATAACCATAGACTTCGGTCATGATGTCGCCAAAAAAATAGGCGATGGGGAAAAACAAAATACCGGCGCCAAAAATGACCGTGCCAAATAATGGCAAATCCAGCGTCGCTACCTTACCAGCGCCAATAAAATTGCTACAGAGCAGTACCACCACAAAAGCGGCAAGCAGCAAATCATAGTAGCGGTGGCGGCGTTGCATTGGTTTTAGGTAGGCGCTAACAGCAGGTTTAAGCCAAAAGTTGGATAATCAATAGGATAGCTGGATTTAACAAAAAAACACAGGAAATGCCGATCTATGAGTAAGCCGATTTTTCACTGGGAAGACCCTCTAATGCTGGACGCCCAGCTCAGTAGTGAAGAGCGCATGATTCGGGATGCTGCCTTTGAATATGCCCAAGGCAGCCTTGCTCCCCGCGTCCATGACGCCTTTCGGAACGAGACAACCGACCCCGCGATCTTTCGTGAAATGGGTGAATTGGGCTTGCTGGGTATTACGATTCCAGAAGAATATGGTGGTGCCAACCTGAATTACGTCTCGTATGGCCTCATTGCCCGAGAAATCGAGCGGGTTGACTCCGGTTACCGTTCGATGATGAGCGTACAGTCTTCCTTAGTGATGGTGCCGATCAATGAATTTGGTAGCAAGGCACAAAAGGAAAAGTTTTTACCTAAATTAGCCAGCGGCGAATGGATTGGCTGCTTTGGCTTAACCGAACCCAACTACGGCTCCGATGCGGGCGCCATGATTACCCGGGCACGCAGCGTGCCGGGCGGCTTTGAACTCACTGGCTCCAAAATGTGGATCTCCAACTCACCGATTGCCGATGTCTTTGTGGTCTGGGCTAAAAACGACGAAGGCGTAATTCGGGGTTACCTCCTAGAAAAAGGCATGAAGGGTTTGTCGGCACCAAAGATTTCCGGCAAGATGAGTCTGCGGGCATCGATTACCGGCGAGATCGTGATGGACAGCGTCTTCGTTCCCACTGAAAATGAGTTCCCCGAAATCACCGGACTCAAGGGTCCGTTCACTTGCCTTAATTCAGCACGTTATGGCATTTCCTGGGGCGTACTTGGCGCTGCCGAAGATTGCTGGTTTAAAGCACGGCAGTACACCATGGATCGCCAGCAGTTCGGCCGTCCCCTAGCAGCCAATCAGCTGATCCAGAAAAAATTAGCCGACATGCAAACCGACATCACCCTAGCACTGCAGGGGTGCTTACGGTTGGGTCGGATGAAGGATGAGCATATTGCTGCCCCAGAGATCACTTCAATCATGAAACGCAACTCCTGCGGCAAAGCCCTGGATATTGCCCGCATGGCTCGCGATATGCACGGCGGAAATGGCGTCTCAGATGAATACAGCGTGATTCGCCATATGCTCAATCTCGAGGCGGTGAATACCTATGAAGGCACGCATGATATTCATGCCCTGATTCTGGGCCGTGCGCAAACGGGCATCCAAGCGTTTAGCTAATGTAAGGCGGTAAATTGCAGCAAGGAGGTAAGAGAGGCTAGGCGCATTGCACTAGCCTCTTTTTTATGACCGCAGGGCTCGAATGGCGCTAGCCGCCTTAGCAAAATCGGCATCACTGTCGCTATCCAAAGAAACGCATTGTTCCGATTGATAACGTGGAAAGTTACGCTCGATCGAGGACTGGTAAGACGGATCGTAATGGGTGATCAATAGATCGTTTACTAGATCGGTAAACCGCCCTTCACGAGCTTGATCGCACCATGCTGTAATCGTTTCTTTGCCGTAACGGGCATTGAGCATCTGTAGCTTGCTTTCAAGCTCCGGGGTATCGGTTAAAAAGTGCCGATACTCGCGCATCAGCCAAGCCACCCGCGTTGCACTACTGGCCCGCACTTCAACACAATGCCCGTCCCGAATCCGCTCCATTAACGCATCCGGAATATGCACGCCGCCCACTTTTTTACTCTCCGACTCAACATAGATGATTCGTGCTGGATCCATGTTGCGCAGTGCATTCCACAAGCGCGTCTCAAATGCCTTCTGGGCAGGCTGCGGTTCTATTGGGTCACCTCCCAACACTGAGCCGCGGTGATTCGCTAAACCCTCGAGATCGAGCACTTGCTCGCCCTGCACCATGAGCTCATGCAACACCCGCGTTTTACCGCTGCCCGTCATGCCGCAAACCACCCGAAAGGAATATTGTTTTGCAGCCGCATCGAGTTCAGCAATTACCTGCCGCCGAAATCCCTGATAACCGCCGTCGAGTTGGATGGCTTTCCAGCCAATGCGTTGCAAAATATGAGTGAAAGCGCCGCTACGTTCGCCTCCACGCCAGCAGTAGACTAATGGACGCCACTCGCGTGGCATGTCAATAAAGTGGGCCTCAAGGTGACGTGCAATATTCTTTGCCACTAATGCGGCGCCGCGCTTCTTGGCGTTAAATGGGGATTCTTGCTTATACAGCGTGCCAATCAGAATACGCTCGTCATTGTCGAGCACGGGGCAATTCATCGCACCCGGAATATGGTCTAGCGCAAACTCGGCTGGCGAGCGGGTATCAATGATGCAATCGAACGTACTCAGCTGGGTACTGAGTAATGCTGGCAAGAGCTTGGCTGAATTGCCAGCACCCTGCGCTGCCATCCTAGCGTAATACTTTCAGGATGGATTCAGGCCAGGGCATTGACTTATTCTTTTCTAGATCAACCCACAGCATGGTAGCGCCGCCATCGGCACACAAGACTGGCCCTTGATCCGCACTAGCCTCGATCAGCTCCATGGTATTTAACAGGTCAACAGTCGAGTTGCCGATCTGACCCACAAAGGTACTAACGCGCAAGGACGCTGGAAAACTCACCTGCTTGTAAAAATTACAAAAGCCATTCACCATAATCATCGCCTCTTTTTCTGCGGTACAGCTAAAGCCGAGCGAAGTAATCCATTCAATCCGAGCCTGCTCCATATACCGAAAATAGACGGTATTGTTTATGTGTCGATACGAATCCATATCGCCCCAGCGAACGGAAATGATCGTCTCATGAATCTTTTTCTTATTTTCAGGAATATCAATGCGCATGGTCAAGCTTACTCATTCGAATCATTGCTTTCGTTTTATTGCGCAAACAAGGTGGCGTAAAGCTGCGACATGGCTTTTGCTAAATCAAAATCCAGTTGGGTAAGACCACCCTTGTCATGCGTCGATAGATGCACCGTCACCTTATTCCAACAATTCGACCAATCGGGATGGTGATTCATTTGTTCTGCATGTAAGGCTGCTGCCGTCATAAATGCAAACGCACATTTAAAGTCCGCAAACACAAAAGTGCAGACTAAGCGATCGGGGCCATGGGCAATTTGCCACTGCGGCAATTGCCCAAGTTGACTCTCTCGCTCCGACTGCGTTAAGAGGCTTGGCATTGCTTAGCCAAGCTGCAGTGCAAGGTGATACAAATTGGTTGAACGAGCGCCTGAGCGGCAAAACGCCAAAATGGGACCAGGCATGGTTTTTAAGAGCCGATTCATTTCTTGTACTTCGGCGGGTGTCATGGCGCTTGGTGCCACAGGAAGGAAGGCGTAGTGCAAACCCAAGGCCTCTGCCTGGGCAGCAATGTCGGCATTCTTGGGCTGCGACGGACCCGCTTCGCCATCAGGGCGATTATTAATCACGCTTTTATAGCCCTGCGCAGCGATTTCGGCCAACTGGGAAGGCTCAATCTGACCTGCAGTACCAAACGCAGTGTTGTGGCAAGTAATGGCAACGCTCATCTTATCCTCGTACTAAAACAGTAAAAGGTCTATTTTAAAGCAGGAGTCCGTTTATTGCCGCTAAAGAACCATTCGCAAGCAGCCATGCCAACCAGCATGGCCAGAACAAAGATCAAGGCCTTGGTATGGCCGGTGCCGAGAGCCACTAAGGCGGGGCCAGGACAAAAGCCGGCAATGCCCCAGCCAAGGCCAAATAAAAGGCTGCCAATCACCAATCGCCGATCGATATCGCGTCGCGTTGGGATTTGCAAAGCGTCGCCAAAAAAGCTTTGCGTCCGCTTCTTGGCCAAATAAAAGGCCACTAAACCCACCAACACTGCACCGCCCATCACAAAAATCAAGGAAGGATCCCAGGCACCGCCAAGATCGAGGAAAGCCAAGATCTTTTCTGGATTACTCATTCCAGAGATAAGCAGTCCCAAACCAAATAAAACGCCAATCAGATACTGGCTTACGAGTCCAATCGATTTGCGCATCATGAGAGTACGTGCCGAATCACAAATACGGTTAAGAAACCGGCGCCCATAAATGAGGCGGTTGCAACTAAAGAGCGTGGCGATAAACGCGATAAGCCACAAATTCCATGCCCGCTAGTACAGCCAGAGCCATAGTGAGCACCAAAACCCACTAGTAAGCCAGCCAGAATCAAAGCGCCCCACTCCGCTTGAATTGCCTGCAGTGGATGAAAGTCAAATAAGAATACCGCCCAGAAAGAGGCAGTCAGTAAGCCCAGCACGAAACAAATCCGCCAAACGATGTCATTGTGTTGAAGGCGCAAAATTCCACTAACAATCCCGCTAATACCCAGGATGCGGCCATGAAAATGAATGTAGAGTGCGGCGGCAATTCCTAAAAGAACGCCCCCGAATAAAGCCGGGCCAGGTGTAAACGCGGTCCAATCAATCTGCATTGCCTTGCTCCCAATGGTGAGGATTAGCCGAGGCGTCTTTTATCAGCCTACAGCAAACATCATTATAACATTATATTTAAATATATAATGTTTATTTCAAACGAAAGTCAGCTGGCAAGATTACAAGACTAGTGCGGCTTATTGACAGGGATTGGGAGCCATACGCCATTGCAGATACAGCAGGCAAAGATAAGCACCCAAGATAAATCCAGGTAATGCAATAAAAGAACCGATCGCCAGCGTCGAAATTCCAGTTAGGCCTTGCCCAACGGTACAGCCCATTGCAGTAATGCCGCCGAATCCCATTAAGGCACCACCAACCAAGTGATTGCCAGTATCTTCCGCATTTCGAAAAGATTCCCAGCGGAATTTTTTAGTCGCAATCGCGCTGATGGCTGATCCCGTAATGATGCCAACAACAGCAACGATGCCCACGGTTAAGACGCGCGATGTATCGCTGTACAACATCAACCAATCCAAGGTAAACGCAAACGGCGCGACAAACGATAAGCTTTCCATGCGACCCGTATTGGTCCGCAAGAATACTTCCTCAAGTGTGTTTGGATCTTCGGCTACAAAACCAAGTGAACCCGAAACCCACCAAATCGCACAAATGCCAAGACCAATACCAAACCCAGCCAATACATTATCCAAGGTCCAAAACGATTTATCCAACACGGCATAGGCCACTAATGCGCCGCCGATTGCAAAGCCTAGGACCAGTTGCAGTAAGGGCTTCGCAATCCCTGTTTGCGCAGCAATCACGCTAGGTAGATCTTGATTGCTGCCCAGCGTAAAAAATAACTGATCCACGGTATCAACCCGAATCACGCCCAGAAAGCCGCGCATCGTCATATATGCGGTTAAACCCAACACCAAAAATACCACCACCGACTTTAAGTTACCGCCTCCAATGCGCACCAGGGTTTTACTGCCGCAACCGGAAGCGAGAACCATACCAATTCCAAACAGTACGCCACCTAAAAACAGGGAGAGATAGAGAACCCGGGTTCCGGTATAGATCGACTTGGATGTATCAATGATGCCCAAATAGGACATCAGCGCAACGCCAATCATGGCAACGCCAATCGCCAGAGACCATTGCTTTAAACGTGTCCAATTCGACATAATGAACGCGTCGGATACTGCACCCATGGTACAAAATCCGGTTTTTTGCATCACGATACCTAAAACTACGGTGATCCCAAAGGTAGACCATAAAACAATCTTGCCGAGCTCGGCAACTGCTACTGAATCCATACTAAATAATTTCTTCTAATAATTAAGGTTTGAATTTATAAAACTGCTTATTTAGATAGGCTGTCACATCAGCCTCATCTTCGGGGAACATATCCAAGCGCAGTTCGGTGTTGCACATCGCCACCATGGTCTTGAGTCGAGCATAGTCTTTGACCTTGCGATCCGAGCGCGTATAAATCATGTCGCCATTGGAAAAACCGGTCTTCTTGGCATGGCATGCATAGCATTTCGCTTGATCAATGGCTTTGCCATTTTGAACATTTGGGGCCGCATAAGCATAACTCGATAGCAGCACGGCAATCGACAGCAGAACTGCTTTAAGGGTGACGCACTTCATCGAATGACCTCAGGGGGGATATTTACCAAAATCAACATATCCTGCTATTTTAAAGCCCTATGGGCTAGTTTGGTCTATTCCGCCTGAATCGAGAGATAAACGTTATAGGCATTCATGCGGTTGGCAGCCCGAAATAAGGGCATTCCATCGTATTCCGACCAGTTTGCCTTGGCGTAGGCCTCCTCAAAGGGGTCTAAATCCCGGGCAGCGGGGCCCATGACTTCCCGTAAATAAGCCAAATAGTTACGAGTAAAAGCCACATCTTCTACGGCATTGGTCGAATATGGCCCATGGCCAGGCACCACAATGGCGGGGTTTAACTTCTGAATTTCATTTAAGGCGTTTACCCATCCCCGGCTATCAGCATTGCCCACAAACGGAATGCGACCCCGAAAAACTAAATCCCCTGCAAATAACACCTTCTCCGATGGCACATACACAATTAAATCTTCGTGCGCGTGGGCAGGCCCCACTCGATTCAAGATGAATTCCACGCCACCCACCGTAATGGTTTTGCTTTGATCAATCCACACATCAGCAGGCACGAGGCGGGTATTTTCATTTACCCACGGTGCAAAATCGATTCGGGATGCAATCAGGCGCTGCTTCGCAGTTTCGGAAGCAAGGTAATTCAGGCCATCCCGTTGTGCATAAACCGTCGCACCAAGACGTTTAAATTCTTGCAAGCCATATACATGGTCTGCGTGGTAGTGGGTTAAAACAACCGCTATTATTTTTTGCTTGCTTACTTTCCGAATTTCTTGAATGAGCTTTTGCGCCAACACCGGTGAACCCAAAGCGTCGATCACCACAACTCCCTTGGGCGTCACCACAAAGCCAGCATTAGAAATAAAGTTCTGATTCTGCTTACTGCCCATCTCAGGAACGCCTTGGACAAAATACGTATTGGGCGCTACCTGAATCGCTTTAACCTGAATTGTGCCGTCTGCACCGACCAGAGGAGTATTCGATGTTTGTGCCTGCGCCGTCGGAATGCCAACAAAATAGACGACCATGAGCGCAATCGACAGAATACCAATGGGGTATCGTTGCTTGTGCATGAATGGCCGGCTTAAATGAAAACGCGCAGAAATTTATGGGCGAACGTATGCAAAATTATTCTTGAATTGCAAATCAGCGATTCGCACTACGCCCGAAGGAGTAAAGT
>JBIPON010000138.1:0-4782 GCA_044379065.1 Polynucleobacter sp.
ATCTTCTGCAATTTGCACAATAGCCCCAATCGGAATTGTGATGGTTCCGCCAGCACCTACAACTGGTATGTCTTTACCAATCATTAACATACCCTGCTCGTTCACCATAAACTTACCTGCCCTGGTGTACGCCTCTTGACCGTCTGGGCGACGCACTGTAAACATACCATCGCCTTTAATTGCAACATCTAAGGCATTTCCTGTAGTTTGCAACATGCCTTGGGTGAAATTGCTCCCTGGCGTTGTCTCTACTGAGAACACACGAGTATCTGCACCGTTACCAGTAAATGGTACGCCATCGCCTTTCAGCGGTACCGCACGGTAAGCGCTGATTACCTCTCGAAAACCCGGCGTTAATGCATTCGCTAGATTGTTCGAGGTCACCGCCAGCTGCTGTGTCGCAGCGGTGGCGCCCGTCATCGAGGTGTAAGCGTAACGATTAATCATTTACCTAGTCATTCACTTATCGTTAGCGGCCAATATTGATTGCTTCATCAATCAAGGTAGATGCCATTACTTTAGTTGCCTGTGAGACTGCGGAGTATTGGCGTTGCAACACCATTAATTTCACTAGCTCCCCTGTTAAATCAACGTTTGATTGCTCAAGGGCCTTTGCGCGAATTTGCCCCAACGTGCCATCGCCAGGAAAGCTTAACAATGGATCGCCCGAAACAGAGGACGCTTCAAATGTGTTATTGCCGTTCGGAATCAAGCCTTCGATGTTATTAAAGTATGCAAGCAATACCTGCCCTTTAACTTTAGATTTGCCATTATCGTACTGTGCGACTAGGTTTCCATTGGAGTCAATATTGTAAGAAACTAGTTGTGACGTTGCTGAACCATCTTGGTTGTTTGCGTATGTCTGAGCGGCTGAGGTATATCCCGTCATGTCAGTACTATCCAATGTAAATTGGACGATACCGCCATTATTCGTTTTACCAAATCCATTCGCGCCGCCACTTACTTGACCGCCGCTGGCATCAATTTTGAATTGCGTTACAAACTGTGGTTTTCCAAAGGAATCGCGAGATAAGGAATCTAAATTTTTACCGGCAACAAAAGCAATGGTTCCCAAAGAGGTTTGTTCATCTCCAATACTAGTTGATGTAAGTCCTGATTGGGTTGCATCACTTGCTACTGGATTGCCATCTAAAGTCGCATAAACCTGATAACGGTCAACGCTGACTTCATATTGTGCTTTTATTAGTGCTGTACCAGCTACTGTTTGTTTAATGGAAAGATTTGTACCGTCTTTTAACCTTAAATTATAAGTTGAGTCTACTGTATTTAGATTACCACTCATCAAAGTTAACTTAGTCTCAGAAACAGTCTGGACCCCAGCCTCAACGCCCACCTGTTCAACTGCGGTTGTAGCTATTTTATTAAACTGCTCCCCCGCTGGAATCCCGCCTAAACTTTGTTCAGGATTAAAGTCAAATATAGTATTTGGGTTAGTGCCTACATTACGCGCCGTAATTATTAATTCTTGCGGATTTACCTTTTTGTAAAACACAGTTAAGGTATGCGCCGCACCCTTATCATCATATACAGTCTGCGATGTAGCTTGTGAATACGTTGCAGGAACTTGCGGATTGAAAATATTTCCTGGATTAGGATCAACACGGTTATCAATATTCAAATTGATATTGGAATTTTTTGTGGCCTGCTGAGCCATCGGAGTTGGGTCCAAAGTCAAAGTAGACTTTGCAGTTGAAAGCACCTTACCAGCTGGGTCTGCTGGATAGCCCACCAAGAACATCCCGTTTTGATTCACAATCCGGTTTTGACTATCTACAGCGAACTGGCCATTGCGGGTGTACTGAAATTTAGTTGGGTTTTCAGTAGGGACCGTGCCATCAACAGTCTTCGCTAACTGGAAATAGCCTGGGCCAGTAATCGCCATATCCAGGGGATTTTGCGAACCTACTACGGTGCCGTATGCGGCCGTTCTACGAATGGACATACGGTATGCACCCATACCCGCACGATCTTGAGATTGGGGATCTTGCGCTCTAAAGAATTGATCCGAGAAAACATACTCACCAGACTTATAACCAATTGTCTGTGCATTTGAGATGTTATTACTGGTTACATCAATTGCCTCAGCGGCTGACATTAAACCTGAAAGTCCGATTCCGTATCCCATTTTATTTCCTTTATTCTTGCTTTGTTTGTCTTGTTTAGTTTTATATGTTTTTTGATGTTCTATTGCACGTTTTCTTTAAATCAACTAATCCATTGCTGCACTTCTGAAGATGCAATTGTTCTGCCGTCTAATAAATTCAGGATTGCATCACCATTTGTCCCCTTTGTTACAGACGCTACTGCTGATGCAACATAAGCCGTTGGATTTTCACTGGCATCTGCCGAATTTGTTCCGCTTAAGCTGAGGTAATACATTCCGGCCGGCGCCGTGCTGCCATCGGCATTTTGTCCATTCCAAATGAAATTAGTCATGCCAGCATTCACATTACCCAAGTCAACGCTATTGACGGTATTGCCGCTTGCATCCTTAATGGTTGCCACTACTGATTTCAATGGGTTTGTAGCATTCGCGCCCAGCATCACTTGGTTTTCCCCATCAAATGCAATGCCGTTACCGGCAACCGCTGGGCTATGGCCAATCAATGCAGCCTGATTCATAAAATTCACGCTTTGCATTTGAGATAGCATGGCATTCATCGAGGTGTTCATATTAGCCATGCTGCTCACCATATTGAGCTGCGACATTTGCGCAGTCATGGTGGATGCATCCATTGGGGCCATTGGGTCTTGATTCTTAATCTGTGCAATGAGTAACTTCAGAAAATTTTGTGTTTGCTCAGTCGCAGTCCCGCCAGCCGATGATGTGGGTGAAGCATCAACTGGTTTATTTGCTGTATTTGGATCGTAGGTCCGTATGCCGTCTAATGGATTGTTGATTGCCATGATTTCCTCTTATGCTCTATGCGCACTCTTAATAACTTACTTACCCATATCGAGTGTTTTTAACATCAACACCCGCGATACGTTCATTGCTTCCACATTCATTTGGTAGGAACGCGATGCAGAAATCATGTTCACCATTTCTTCGACTGGGTTGACATTGGGCATCTCGACATATCCTGCGTTATTTGCTTTGGGATGACCCGGGCGATACTCCATACGCAACGGGGCATCGCTCTCTAAGACCTTGCTAACCTCCACTCCAGCCCCAGGCAAGCCGGGCTGTGTAACTGCTTTAAATTCCACTTGACGTGCTCGGTAGGGTCGGCCATCGGGTCCTGACATACTTTCTGCGTTTGCAATATTGGATGCAGTGACATTCAAGCGCATGGCTTGTGCAGTCATGCCAGTTGAACCAATATTAAATGTGGCTAGTAAGCTCATGAGGGTTGCCCTGTGACGGCTGACATACGTGACTTGATGGTGCTGCCTACCCGATTAATTGCATACTCAGTCAATACCGAGTTTTTAGTAAATTCAGAGAGCTCGACATCGGCATCCACCGTATTGCCGTCCATCGATGGCTGGTTTGGTATGCGGTAGAGCAAACGGGGGTCGTCTTGGGTAACTTTTCCAGGAATATGTGCCTTGTGGGTCGTAGCCATGCTAATTGAACTCGAAATGGCTTTGCCCTCAAGCTGGGCCTTGAGTACATCGGCAAACTGAATATCCCTCGCCTTAAAGCCAGGAGTATCGGAATTCGCCAAATTGTTCCCAAGCACTTGCTGACGATAGGTACGCAGTTTTAGCGTGTTCTCAGCAAAAGCCAATGAGTCGTATTGCGGCACAGCGTTCATTTCTTCTCCACCCGTTATGGGACTGCATATCCTGAGGAGAAAATCCTCACATAGGACTATGCAAGTACTGTGCCAGTTTTGGATTTGTATTTAAATTAGTAAGCACTAACTTATTTAGATGCTCGCCCCATGGATAGCCTTGCATCGAAAGCGAGGGGTAAAAAGCAGAAAACCCCCATTTGAAGGGGGTTTTTGATATTAGCGGCAAATATTGCCGCTTTTTTGAATCGAGGCGCTTGGGTTTGGCATCTTTTTCCAAGCCCAACCAACTTACTTGCCGGTCGACTCCTTGACCAAACGATCCCCCTTCGGCTGCAAGGGGCGCGCATTCATGGGATAGATCCGATCGAAGTTTTTGACCTGCTCTTCGCTGACGTAGATTGGGGTTTTCATGACATAGCGCAACACATTCTCAGTGCATGGGGGTGTTGAGAGCGATCCCATATAGGTGAAATAGCCCCTATCGGCTGGCAATAGTTGATTCACATCAATCACGACTGGCGGGGTTTCTACCTTGCCTTTCACCAGTGGAACATTATTCCAAAGGGTTTGGATCAGGCTATTTCCCTTTACCTCATCATTACCCCATAAATACCGTCGAGTGGTGGCAGGGGGTTTTGTGCTCATCAATACGCTCACCTCCAGAAAACTGCCGTCATGGTGCTGGTGTACTAGATGCGCGACCATATCGGTGCGATCGCCATTAATGGCTTCTTCGCTTGGCTTATGAAAGTGAAACTCCACCAATCGGTATTGACGCCCTTCGGCAATTACATTACTGCCTTCGCCGTAGTTCACCATCACGGTGTAACCGTTATCGACGATCGATAGTGGGGAGGGGCGATAGAGAAACTCCAATGGAGCCATCTCTGCTTTTACAGCCCGATCGACATTGATGTTGATCGGGGATTGGCTTTTGCCTTTCATGCAGGCTAGGTTTTCTTTGCTGAGGCTAGCCCAATTTTCTGGTCCGCCAGGGCCATCCATATAAGTCCACTGA
>JBIPON010000139.1:0-4729 GCA_044379065.1 Polynucleobacter sp.
CCGTTCCGCGTCGCAGATAAATTTCATTCGTGCCATTGTGATCTCCTGACTTTAGCGGTTGGGCTTATGCAAACTTTTCGATCTGGCAGATCGTTGTTTTGGTTTCTTGCATCATCGTTACGTTGTCGTAGCCGTAGGTTGTTGCAGTATTAACAGCTTCACCTCGAACTATTGGATACGCTCCCTTAGGGTAGTACTCGAGCAAGTCCTTACCTTCCCACCATCCAGAGAAGTGGAATGGAATGAAGGCTGTGTCTGCTCCAACGCGCTCGGTTACCATAGCACGCACTTTGATCTTGGCACCGGTAGGCGACTTAACCCAGACGTAGTCCCAGTTCTTGATGCCGCGCTTGGCTGCTGCTGCTGGGTTGATCTCAACAAAGTTCTCTTGTTGCAACTCAGCCAGCCATGGATTTGAACGAGTCTCTTCACCGCCACCCTCGTATTCGACCAAACGACCTGAAGTGAGAATAATTGGGAACTTATCAGCCAATTTATCTTCAATATTCTTGTCTTGAAGTGTCTTGTACAGGGTTGGCAAGCGCCAGAAAGTTTTACGGTCAGCCGATGCTGGGTACTTCGCGACTAAATCAGGGCGAGTACTGTACAAGGCTTCACGATGCTGCGGTACTGGATCTGGGAAGTTCCACACCACTGCCCTTGCCTTCGCATTACCGAATGGATGGCAACCGTGGTTTTTCATGGCTACACGAATAATGCCGCCTGATAAATCGGTCTTCCAGTTTTTGCCTTCAGCTAATTTTTGCTCAGCTTCGGTGAGCTCACTCCACCAGCCCAATTTCTTCATGAGCACGTGATCAAACTCGGGGTAGCCGGTCTTAATGTCCGAGCCCTTCGAGAAAGAACCGTCTGCTGCCAACAAGCTCTTGCCGTCTTTTTCCACACCAAAGTTCGCACGGAAATTACCGCCACCGTCCATGACGTGCTTACTGGTGTCATAGAGGTTAGGTGAACCGGGGTGCTTCAGAGCAGCATTACCAAAGCATGGCCATGGCAATCCAAAGTAATCGCCAGTGGTGTCGTAACCCGTAACTGGATCTTTACCGCCACGCGACTTCAGGGTCTTCGGATCAAAGACACTCATCATCCGCATGTGGGCTTTGAGACGCTCTGGCGTTTGTCCTGTGTAACCGATGGTCCAAACAGCGCGATTGATTTCACGCAAGATGGATTCGATTTCAGGCTCTTGCCAATTCTTACCAGCGTATTTTGCTTCGTTCATCTTGAAGTTAACCGACAGCTCTTTGCCGAAGCCAAGGCGGTTTGCAAACTCCTGCATGATGACGTGGTCTGGAACGGACTCAAACAATGGATCGATGACTTTCTCGCGCCACTGAATCGAGCGATTGGAAGCGGTAACCGATCCGGTGGTTTCGAACTGCGTACATGCTGGTAATAAATACACAGCGCGGTTTTTGTTAACTGGATCGCCTTTAGCAGCTGGCATCGCAGCCATCGCAGCTGTCGCACTTGGATATGGGTCAACTACGACCAATAAATCCAGTTGATTCATAGCGCGCTTCATGTCCAAGCCGCGTGTCTGCGAGTTCGGCGCATGACCCCAGATAAACAGACCCTTAACAGCAGTCTCTTGGTCAATCATGTCTGGGTTTTCAAGTACCGCATCGATCCAGCGGGAGACGGTCGTACCGGACTTCTCCATCATGTTTGGAGCGTAACGGCCTTTAATCCACTCGTAATCCACGCCCCAGACGGTAGCGTAGTGCTTCCATGATCCGGCAGCCAAGCCATAGTAGCCAGGCAATGAGTCAGGATTAGGACCAACGTCCGTTGCACCTTGTACGTTATCGTGACCGCGGAAAATGTTGGCGCCACCACCGGACTTACCGATGTTGCCCAAAGCCAATTGCAAGATGCACGATGCGCGAACCATCGCATTACCGATGGTGTGCTGTGTTTGACCCATACACCAAACAATGGTGCTTGGGCGATTCATGGCCATGGTTTGCGCCACTTTGTATACCTGCGCTTCAGGAACGCCGCATGCCTCTTCAACAGCAGCTGGAGTCCACTTTTCCATTACTTCTTTGCGAATGTCATCCATGCCGAATACGCGGTCATTGATGTACTTCTTATCTTCCCAGCCGTTCGCAAATACGTGGTACAGAACGCCGAACAGGAATGGAATATCGGAACCGGAACGAATGCGAACATATTGATCCGACTTCGCTGCAGTACGGGTATAGCGTGGGTCGACCACAATCAACTTACAGCCGTTTTCTTTGGCATGCAACATGTGAACCATGGAGACAGGGTGCGCTTCAGCGGCATTCGAGCCGATGTACAGCGCTGCCTTGGAGTTCATCATGTCGTTGTAGCTATTGGTCATCGCACCATAGCCCCAGGTGTTGGCAACGCCAGCAACCGTGGTGGAGTGGCAGATACGCGCCTGGTGATCGGTATTATTGGTGCCGAAGAAGGACACCCACTTACGTAGCAAATAGGCTTGCTCGTTATTAAACTTGGAAGAACCAATGAAGTACAAGGAGTCAGGGGTGTACTTGGCGCGAAGATCTTTCATCTTGGCGGTAATTTCATCCAGGGCCTGATCCCAGGTAATGCGCTGGTACTTGCCGTCGACCAATTTCATGGGATAACGCAAACGGTAGTCGCCATGGCCATGCTCACGCAATGCAGCGCCCTTGGCACACTGGCCACCCATGTTGATTGGGGAATCAAATACCGGGTCTTGACGAACCCAAACGCCATTCTCAACCGTTGCATCGCTGGCACAGCCAACGGAACAATGGGTACAAACGGTTCGTTTTACTTCAATCTTACCCTTGCCATCCAGCATTGCTTTGCTTGGATCGGCAGCGGTAGCTTTTTGTACTAGATTAAGCTGGCTTACTGCAATTCCAGCGCCAACCCCAATTCCGGAGCGCTTCAAGAAGGTGCGGCGATCCATGGTTGGAACTGCCGCTTTAAGGCCTCGCGACAAACTCCCAATTAAGTTCGATACCGGTACCGAGCGGGTCGTTGTGTTTACTGGATTTTTACGAATCAGACTCATCTGATGCTCCTGAGGGGTTTTATATTTTTAGAGTAAGGGTCGGTTTAAAACTAAATTAAGGTTGTTTCGTAATACTTACGGACGTGCTCCGTGAGTTGGTAGCCGTCTTTCTTACCTTCTACGGTGCTACCCACCTCTTGAATAATGGCTTTGCCCATGGGCGTTTGCGAAACAACCGCAACCGCACCGACCGTAGCACCAGCACTGACGAAAAATTTTCTGCGTGATGCAGTCGTGACTGGGTTTGCAAGTGGCTTAGTTTTTGTGCTCATGTGAACTCCAATGGGTGGACGTATATGCAACTTTTTTCTAATGACGAGTGTAGTACTTTTATGGATTTTGTGAAGCCTGCTGAAGGCATTTAGACTCAGTAGATACCCTTACAAATTATGCTGATTTCACATCATGTCGAAGGCTTGGCCCTCAACCGCCAGGAATTCACGGGTCAAGGCGGCAACCGGTCGATACAAATGCAACTCTGGATTGGCCTCCACTACATCGCAAAAATCGTCATACCAGGGCCGAATGTGGTCGTTAAAAAACACCCGTTGGTTGGTCAGGTTGGAAATTTCGACGTCATCGCCTGCAATCAGATAACGCATCACTTCGAACAAGGCCGATACGTGATCTTCGGTTTCGGTTACATCCTCCGAAGACTCGAGGCCAAATTCAGCCAAGGCTCGCCTTACTTCTACCAGAGGCTTTTCATTTAAATGGCCTGCTATATAAAAGGAGCTATTGAGAAATACATTGGGTCTACCCACGCCCATAAACTCAGCGGCATATTCTGCATTCCAATCGCTAGCCGTGCTGTCCCTGACAGCCGAGATTAAATTGAGCCAAACACCCAATAAAGGCGAGACCTCATTGAGGGACTGCTCCTGAGGAGCTGAGGCAGTAATTAAATCTAAGAATTCTTGCTCGGGTGGTTTTATATAAAACGCAGCTAAAAGGCCGTACAAGTCGGCTCTTGCCAAATCCTCCGCTAAACCGATATTGCCAACCTCGGTCGGCGCCTGCTCCGTAGCGCTTGGCTTCATTGAATCGCTCATAGTTCTTTCTTCATCATATCGACTACCCGGCAATCGCTGCACATTTTGAGGCGATCCAAGGCTTCACCAGAAAAGGCATCGTGCAACGCTAATTTACCGAGCATTAACTCAACTAACTTAAGGGTACCAAAGGCCTTGCCACAGCTGATGCAATGGAAAGGCTTGGTCTCGTTCAGCAATACTTTTTCTTTGCGCTGCTCTACGGATGCAATCCGGGGCTGCAAAGTAATGGCCGATTCTGGACACGTTTGCACGCACAAGCCGCACTGCACGCACTGTTTCTCAATAAAGGAGAGTTGTGGCGCATCCGGATTATCCAAAATGGCGCCTTCTGGGCAGGCGCCAACGCAGGATATGCACAAGGTGCAGGCCGTTGTATTGATTTGAATGGCGCCGAGTAGCGATGAGCTAGGTAAGGTTTTGCCTTCTGCTGGCAACGGTATTGGCGCCTGCTTTTGAAAGTGCTCTAAGGTTGCCTCTAGGGTTTCGCGTTTTTGATTGGAAAACGCAAAAACGGCTGGCTTACCAAGCGACTGCAGAGCCCCGCGTTGCCGCAAGCGCCCCATAACACTCGATACGCCGGGTAAATCATCTTTATTCGCCATCGCAATCAGCTGCACCC
>JBIPON010000140.1:0-4706 GCA_044379065.1 Polynucleobacter sp.
GCCCGAGAGCCGGTGGTCTCAATATCAACAAAAGCAAAGACTGAATCGGTGCGTGGCATGAATACCAAATCCTGATGCTGTATGGCAAGCACGATTTATACCAAACAATCCCATTTTTCGTCTAACCAGAGATACATCAAACCAAACGCATCGGTAAATACGCAAGCAGTCAACCTTGGCCGCTGGGGTGTATTTTAAAAAGTATCCTAGAATGACACCATTGCAGTGCATCACTACAGTTGTTTAGTTTAAGAGTAGACACCACCATGGCACCTTGGAAAGCAGCCCGCGTCGGCGACCGCCTTGATCAAATCGATACACCAGCGTTAATTCTGGATATGGATGCCTTCGAGCGCAATCTGAGCCTTTTGCAAAATGCACTATCGGGTAGCGGCGTCCGCTTACGTCCCCATGCCAAAAGCCACAAGTGTCCTGAAATTGCATTACGCCAAATTGCTGCAGGCGCAATTGGCATCTGCTGTCAAAAAGTCAGTGAGGCAGCCGTCTTTGTCGCCGCAGGCGTAAAGGATATTCTGATCACCAACCAAGTGGTCGGAGAAAAGAAAGTAGCGCATGCGCTTGATTTAGCGGAGCACGCACGCATTGGTATCTTAGTTGACCATAAGGATCAAGTGGCCTCCTTTGCACAAGCTAGTAGCACACGAAAAATCAACGTCGATGTCTATATTGAAGTGGACGTAGGCATGGGTCGCTGTGGCGCCACCTCGATTGAGCAGGTAGTTGCTCTGGCCCGTCAAATTGATCAAGCGCCCTACTTAAATTTTATGGGCTTGCAGTGCTATCACGGTAGCGCGCAGCACTATCGCCTTCCGAATGAGCGGCAAAGCGCAATTGCAGCCGTATGCGCAAAAGCAGCCGAAGCGAAAGCCGCAATTGAAAAGGCAGGCATCACAGTAGAACGAATTACCGGCGCTGGTACTGGCTCGGTCATGCTGGAAGGAAGCTCAACGATTTTTAATGAGGTGCAAGCAGGCTCCTATATTTTGATGGACCGTGACTATGCCAAAAACCAGCGGGATGCGTGTGACTTAGCGTTTGAGCACGCCTTGTTTATCAAAACAGCCATACTCAGTCACCCAACTCAGGGTCGAGCCGTGGTCGATGCTGGCCTCAAAGCGTCCAGCGTGGACTCTGGGATGCCCCTGGTCTGGCAACGTACCGACGCAACCTACCTCAAAGCCTCGGACGAACATGGCGTATTGGAGCTGAGCACTGACTCACCGCTCAAGCTCGGTGATGCCATCATACTCATCCCAGGTCATTGCGATCCCACCGTCAATTTGTATGACGAAATCATTTGTGTTCGTGGCGATACGGTAGAGGCTATTTGGCCTATCGCAGCGCGTGGCGCTTTGTTGTAGGCTCAGGTCATTAGGATCGTACATCGCATCAGCAACCTTGAACTCAAGAAGAAATTTTCTTTGCACCTCTGGTGCTTACCTTTTATGCTGGAGCAAACCATCACGCGCACAAGGAGTTCGCATGGATTTCACTAACCGTCAAACGATGCGTGATTGCTGGATTGTGAATGATGGCGTAATGGGCGGGGTATCGCAATCGGCTCTTCGCCAAGATGCACAAGGTATGTATTTTGAAGGCCTGGTTTCGCTTGAAAATAACGGTGGCTTTGCCTCCATGCGTTCATCAGCCCAATTTCCCCAAAGAACTCAAGTGCTAGAGCTATTAGCTAAAGGCGATGGCAAGCAATATAAGCTTGTATTACGCACTGCCTTAGCGCCCCGGGTGAACTATGCAGCCGATTTCATTGCAGAACCGAGCTGGCAAACGCATCAATTTAATTTAAATCAATTTACATCAACCTTCCGTGGGCAAGCCGTTCATGCACCATCCCTATCCTTTGCCGATGTGATTGAGTTTGGCATTCTGATTTCAAATGGCCAGGCTGGACGTTTTACGATTCAACTAAAAACGCTTCAATCTGTATAGGCCAAGAAAAGCAGAGCCATAAGCTAAAACTGCCTTACCCTAAATTGCTATACATTAAATTGGCCGCTCTTTGATCAGTCAATCCAGGCTGGATGTTTAGACATCACGGCATTGAATAGCTCCGATTGAAGGTATTGATCCAGCCATTTTTTTAAGGCTGGCAGCGGCAATTGCTCAAACTGCTGAGGATTAACCATTGAAAACTGCCGAATAAATGGAAAGATAGCTACATCCAGCCAATGTTGTTTATTGCCAAGGAGATATTGGTTAGACTCAAGTGCTTCGTTCATTGGCCTTAGCATCAGCGCGATTGCAGCATCAAACACGTCGTCTTGATTCAGACTGGGATACCGATTTGGGTACTTGTATTGATCCAGTAATACCTTGAATAGCCCATCATTTCGTTCAATCCAAATTTGAGCAGCAACGTCATCCACCTCACCCCAGTTATCGGGGTCAGATTGCTGCAATGCCCATCGCATGATCTCTAAACTTTGATCCAGAACAAGATCACCCATAATGAGCACAGGAACCGTCCCTTTTGGGGATGCCATCAACATCGATGGCGGCTTATTACGCAATTCAATCTCCCTGTGCTCAACCTCAATACCGGCGTATTTCAAGGTCATGCGAGCGCGCATTGCATAGGGGCACCTGCGATAGGAGTACAAAATTGGCAACATAGATTGAGGGGCTTACCTACCTAGCGCTCGGGCAGATGCAATATAAGACATATTGGTTTTGTGGATATATGTTCATTTGACAATAAGCACAAAAAAAATGGATAGGTCAACCCCCATTGGTCGTCTATACGCAATAAATGACCTTATTTACAAAGAGCAGACTTAAATTAAAAGTTTATCTAGGGTAATCCCCCACTTAGATCCAATCGGCAACGTACTTTTGCCCCGCTTGATCCGAAGGCTGGGGCTAGTTGGAAGTAACTTACGTTTTAGCAGCGCATCCATAGGCTGAATTCGATGTTTGCTGCGCACCATTACAACAGTCCATTGAAATGAAATAGCTGCCTAGGCATTCATTTTTTTAGCCAACAACACAGCCGACCCGACCGAGAGTGTTAATCCTAAAGACCCATGGCCCGCATTAACCCAGGCATTTTTAAATCCAATACGCTGGATGTAGGGGATCCCCGAGGGCGAGCACGGCCTTAAGCCAGCCCAAGGCGTGTATTGGCTTGGATCAACAGCTCCAGGAAATACTCTTTGTGTATCGGCAACGAGCGATGCAATTCGGTTTTGATCGATTGCGAGATTGTTCCCGCGAATTTCAGCAAAGCCCGCAACCCTTAGGGTATTGCCAATACGCGCAAAGACTACTTTTCGGTTTTGATCGGTAATCGAAGAATTGGGTGCACGGTCTCGATTCACAATGGGGAAACTGACGCTATAGCCTTTAATTGGCTCAATCAGTAATTCTTGATTGAGCTGTTGCAACACGGCATTCGTTTCATTGCCAGCAGCCACTACAAACTGATTGGCAGTAATTTCGCCGTTACTTGTCATAATCGACGCAATCCGATCGCCTTTGATATTGAAATTAATTAGCCGCGCATCGTAGATTTGCTGAACATCCGAGCGGTTCAAAATCAATCGACAGAGTTTGTGGCAATCGATAGCCTCTTCACTGGGTGTATAAACCCCAAACGCAATATCCCGCTCGATGCTTCCCAAAGATGGCTCTACTTGAATGCATTGCGCGGTAGTACGTATTTCCTGTTGGCAACCGTACGATTGTTGTAATTCCATCTGCCGCCGAACGGCCGCTAGTTCCTGCTGATTTCGATAAATCACCAACTTCCCAGTTTTCTCGAGTAGCACATCGTGCTCCGAAATCCCCAAATCAGTGAGCCACCCATGCAATCCATTTTTGGTCAAAAAGGATATCTCGAGTAATTGCTTAGTAGTGCTTTGAACTTGGTTTGCATTGCAATGGGCTATAAATTGCATTAGCCATTTAAAGTGCAGTTGACTAAACTGGGGTTGCCAACGGATTGGACTATCGCGCGATAGCAGCCACAGCGGAATTTTGCTGAATGTGTTCGGGCTTGCGAGTGGCTCCACATAGGAGTAACTGAGTTGCGCCCCATTGGCATAACTGGCCCCCATTCCAGCTGCCGACTCTGAATCGATGACGGTAACAGACCAGCCATCTTTTGATAATGCATAGGCTGTTGTGGCGCCAATAATTCCAGCACCAATGACGCAGACATGTCCTTTCTTTTGCACTGTCAATTGATTCTTTTTTTCTTAATAAATAGTCGAATTCAAAGCCTGTAAAAAATTAATTTGTCGGGACAACCGATATGCTCAACTCATTCACTGCCTGAGAAACCTGCATTGTGTTTATAAAATATATTTGGTTTACGATAAATCGCCAGAAGAATGCAGCCTTCATCCGATTTGGTTTCATGGAGAGAGCCCGGCTGTCTCCAGACAAATTCACCGGCACGACAAATTCCATCGTGATCATAAAACGAACCTTCTAAAACCCAACTTTGTTCTATCTCGGGATGGCGATGAAAAGGCAAAACAGCGCCCGGTTCCCACTTCAATAAAACGGTCATTTCACCAGTCGCTTTATTTTGATAAAGAACTTTTTTCCATATTTTTTCAAATTGAGACTTTTCCCACTCCATGGTTTTGGGATCAATATAGGTAGAGCCGTTTTTGGTGGGCTCCAGCTTTCCAGAAAGTCTTTCACTTACTTGAACTGACATA
>JBIPON010000141.1:0-4701 GCA_044379065.1 Polynucleobacter sp.
TCAGGGGTATTCGTTGCCATCACCCCAGCAGCCGTCATCGCAGGCACATCAAAATTGTTATACCCCACCGAAATATTGGCAACAATCTTCAGGCCTTTGGCCTGGGCAAGGGCTTTGGCATCAATGCGCTCACTGCCCGTGACCAATGCAGCAGAAACGCTGGCCAACTGGGAGGCAAGGGCTTCTGGGGTCATCACGACATCCGGCTGATTGGAGATGACATCAAAGGATTGTTCTAGTTCAGCCAGGGCCTCAGGGAAAATGGCTCTGGAGACAAGGATTTTGGGTTTTGAGGTGGTATTCATCCTTGGCACTTTACACCAAGCCAAATCGGTCTTTCTTGGAAAAAGAGGCAATTCGGCTAAAATGAGCGTATCCGCTGGTTGCTATGCCACCCCCTGTTGGCTGCTAGCTTCTAGTCCTTTTCGCTATCCAACTCGTTAAATGCCATGACCTACGTTGTTACTGAAGCCTGTATTCGCTGCAAATATACCGACTGCGTTGATGTCTGTCCGGTTGATTGCTTTCGCGAAGGACCTAACTTTTTAGTGATTGATCCCGATGAGTGCATCGATTGCGCTGTCTGCGTTCCGGAGTGCCCAGTCAATGCGATTTATGCAGAAGACGATGTGCCCGGCGATCAGCAAGCATTCATCAAAATGAATTTGGATCTGGCTCAGGGCTGGCCATCGATTACTAAATCCAAAGGCGCCCTTCCCGATGCAGACGAGTGGAAAGACGTTACCGCCAAACTAGATCAACTCGTCAAGTAAAGCAGATGTAATGGATTGCATTCAATCCAAACGAGGCTGCTGTGCAGGCAATTGAAACCGATGCCGTTATTATTGGTGCCGGTCCCGTCGGTTTGTTTCAGGCATTTGAACTGGGCTTACTCGAAATTCAGGCACACATCATTGATGTATTGCCAGAAACAGGCGGCCAGTGCGTTGCCCTCTACCCCAACAAACCCATTTATGACATTCCAGGCATTCCGGTTTGTACCGGCCGTGAGTTAGTCAATAATCTCTTGCAGCAAATTACTCCATTTAAGCCGCCAATGCACCTAGGTCAAGCGGTGATGGAGCTGAGGCAAGAAGACGATTCGCGTTTTTTTATTCGCACTACCGCAGACCAATCCTTTATCAGTAAAACCGTATTTATTGCCGCTGGAGTGGGGGCGTTTCAGGCGCGTAAGTTAGCGCTCGATGGCATTGCTGCGTTTGAAAACAAGCAAGTCTTCTATCACGTGGAAGAGCCCGAGCAATTTAATCAGCGTGCCATCGTCATTTGCGGTGGCGACGAGACTGCTGTGGAATGGGCCATTCATTTTGCGTCCACTGCCAAGCACGTCACCCTAGTGCATCGCCGCAGTGAATTGAAGGCAGAAAAGAACATCCTGGATTGCTTTCATGATCTGCGCGCGGCTGGAAAAATTACCTTTTGCGTTGGACAAGCCACCGGCTACGCAAGTAGAGATGATCAGCTAACGGCGCTTGAAGTTGAGGATCTAGATGGCCATAGCCAGGTCATCCCACTCGATGCCCTACTCGTCTTTTTTGGTCTTTCCCCCAAATTAGGGCCGATTGCCGAGTGGGGGCTCGCACTCAGTCGCAAGCAAATTGAGGTGGATACCGCCCACTTTGAAAGCAGCATCCCAGGGATTTTCGCCGTCGGCGACATCAATACCTATCCCGGCAAGAAAAAATTGATTCTATCGGGCTTTCATGAGGCGGCATTGGCGGCCTTTGCGGCTGCCCAGGTCATTTTTCCAGATCGGCCGGTGCAGTTGCAATACACCACTACCTCACCCAAACTGCAGCAATTACTGGGCCTGCGGAAGCCTGCCTAATATTGGGTTAATCTCTACCTATTCCCATTTGATTGAACAGTTAAACGAATGCATCAATATCACGAACTTATGCAGCACGTCCTAAGCCAGGGCGTTAAAAAATCCGATCGAACCGGTACCGGCACCCTCTCGGTTTTTGGCTATCAAATGCGCTTTAATCTAGCCGATGGTTTTCCGATGGTAACGACAAAAAAGTTACACCTCAAATCCATCATCTATGAATTACTGTGGTTTCTCAATGGCAGCACGAATAATGATTGGCTAAAAGAGCGTGGCGTTTCCATCTGGAATGAATGGGCGGCGCCCGATGGTGAATTGGGTCCGATTTACGGCTACCAATGGCGCTCATGGCCCGCGCCCAATGGCCAGCACATCGATCAAATTAGCGAAGTCGTTAACAGCATCAAAACCAATCCGGATTCGCGCCGCCTGATTGTCTCGGCATGGAATGTGGCTGACATACCGCGTATGGCTCTTGCCCCATGCCATGCTTTTTTCCAGTTCTATGTCGCTGACGGCAAATTATCGTGCCAGCTGTATCAACGCAGTGCGGATATCTTTTTGGGAGTGCCGTTCAACATTGCCAGCTACGCCCTGTTAACGCACATGGTTGCGCAGCAGTGCAACTTAGAGCCGGGTGAGTTTATTTGGACGGGAGGCGATTGCCATCTGTACAGCAATCACCTCGAACAGGTCGAATTGCAACTCTCACGTAAGCCATTCCCACTGCCACAGCTCAAGATCGGGCGTAAGCCTGCATCGCTCTTTGACTATGCGTTTGAGGACTTTGAAATCGTGGGTTATGAATGCCATCCCCACATCAAAGCACCCGTTGCTGTTTAAGTGACTCGATAAACCATGACTCAACCTGCCATCTCCATGATTGTGGCCCGCGCCCGTAACCACGTTATCGGGCGTGACAATCAAATGCCCTGGAAAATATCCGCTGACCTGCAATTTTTTAAGCGCGTCACCATGGGCTATCCGGTGATCATGGGCCGCAAGACTTGGGAATCGATTGGGCGCCCTTTGCCCGGTAGGCGCAATATTGTCGTAAGCCGCAATGCCGACTTGCAGCTCACTGGCGCGGAAGTGGCGAGCTCCTTAGACGATGCGCTCGAGCGCTTGAGCGATCTTGAGCGGGTCTTTGTTATTGGCGGAGAGCAACTCTTTACTCAGGCGTTTGATTTAGCCGACCGCCTTTACATTACCGAAATTGACATTGAGGTTGACGGTGGTGATACCTTTTTTACCGTCCCCCACCCAGAACAATGGCGCGAACTAGAGCGCACACCTGCGCACGAAGGTGACATCCACTTTGACTTTGTTACCCTAGAGCGTAAGTCAAAGTGAGATCGTATTGCGCTTGATTGCTACAGTTTTTTATTAAAGCTGTACTGCGCAAATGCCTGTTCGGCCACATTAAACCACTGCGCCTCCATGTTCCGAAAGCGTCGGTAATCCTCATAAATGGCTTTGAAGCGGGGATTTTTTGCAGACTCCTCGGCGTAGGCTTCTTGGGTTGCCGTAAAACAGGCGTCGAGTATTTGCGTATTGAACTTACGCAATACGGCACCGTTTTGCAGTAAGCGCTGCAGTGCTGGGGGATTTAGGGCATCGTACTTCGCACACATCTCGGTGTGCGCCTGAAAGCAGGCGCCCTCCCACGCAGCTTGGTACGCAGGGGGGAGTTCTTCCCACTTCTTTTTATTCACCAGAAAAGAGAGTGACGCACCACCTTCCCACCACGCAGGGTAGTAGTAATTTTTGGCTACCTTAGCAAGACCAAGTTTTTCGTCATCGTAGGGGCCGACAAATTCGGCAGCATCGATGGTGCCTTTTTCTAAAGCGGAATAAATCTCACCGGCGGGCAGCTGCTGTGGCACAACCCCCAATTTAGAAAGAATGTTGCCAGCAAACCCAGCTATCCGAAACTTAAGGCCCTTAAGATCAGCAACCGTTTTAATTTCTTTCCGAAACCAACCGCCCATTTGGGTTCCAGTTTGGCCGCCCATGAAGTTCACAATATTGTAGGATGCATATAGCTCGCGCATTAACTTCATGCCATTGCCATGGAGCATCCAGGCAGTTTGCTGGCGTGCAGTCATGCCGAAGGGTGCAGCAGTATCAAAGATAAATGCACTATCTTTGCCTAAGGAATAATAGCCCGCGGTATGGCCCACCTCCACCGTACCATTTTGGACTGCATCTAGAACTTGCAGGGGCGGGACGATTTCACCGGCAGCGAATACTTTGATATTGAACTTACCGTCGGTTGCTTTGCGCAGCGCATTAGCAAAAATCTCGGAGGTGCCATACAAATTGTCCAGTGACTTCGGAAAGCTGGAGACCAAACGCCAGTTGAGGGCAGGCTGTGACTGCGCAATGGCTGGCGCCGCTAAAGTAGCGCCACCAACACCGGTTGCAATCGTTGCTTTTTTTAAAAAAGATCTGCGTTCCACAAGGGCTCCCTTCTTGTATTCGATATATTTAATAATCTAAACCGTGTTTTTATTTTCCACCAATAGTCATCGACCCAATCAAAATGGAGCCCGTTTCCTTGGTACCTCGCACCAAGGTGTCACTACCAATCAGTTCGATGTTCATCAGCATGTCGCGTAAGTTACCGGCAATGGTAATTTCTTCAACGGGGTACTGTATCTCCCCGCCTTCGACCCAGTAGCCAAAGGCGCCACGAGAGTAATCGCCGGTGACGTAATTGACACCCTGACCCATCAGCTCGGTAACCATTAAGCCTGTACCCATCTCCTTCAGCAAGGCAGGCAAACCCCCTTTGGGCGTTCTTGAACTACTCAGACTCAGGTGATGCGACCCCCCTGCATTACCGGTGG
>JBIPON010000254.1:0-4683 GCA_044379065.1 Polynucleobacter sp.
TCCTTTGATTGGTGTACTCATTAATTCTTGTAATTTTTTTTGAATTGGTAGTAATTGAATTTTCTACGAGTAGTCAAGTCAACGTTTTCTTTAATTGCATCAAGTACGTCTTTTGGAAAAACTGCTGTACTTAATCTGATTAAGGTCTTGTTACGATTAAGGTTGTTCTCGATCGTCAGCCATTCACCAGGTTCCTTTATTTTAAGGACTTCACATGTTACTTCACGTAATAAATCCATGAAACCTAGATCACCTGAATCAATGAAGTAAATAACGTCTTTCCATTGAAGCGATTGCTTTACGTATTCGACAATTTTTGTTACTTTAGAGGCTGTCATCTTGGGATGGACTCTTGGAATATTGTCTGATGCATCACCCGCTAAACACTTAACTAAGATATCTAAAGTTGGATCAACGGTTAAGTGTTGATAGTCCTTTTGAGTTAAGTCGTTGATTATGTTAGTTACAGCTGAATTGTCTATTGAGTCAATATCAAAATTAAAAAGGTCAACTTCAGCGGGTTCAACTTTACCGAAATCTTCAGTTGTGTAGATCTTTTTGTATTTCGTCATTTGCTTAGGCATAATCAAAATAACTTTACGTTTGTCACTTTCAAGTAACTGGGTTAAGTCTTTGTCTACTGACCAAATACAAATATCTTCTTTTAAATTTTCGCAAATGTAAGCAATTAAATCATCACCTTCTGCTCCAGGAACACGGTTTACTACAACTCCATAATCGTCAGATATTGTACTTAGAATTTCATTTTGAAAGTATTCAAAGAACAGATAAATTTTATCATCGTATTTTCTTTGACCTTTATAACTGAAATCCCCTTCTCCGTGTGTTTCAAAATGTTCTTTGATATATTTCTTTCTCCAACTCTTAGAGTCAAATACAAAAAATACTGAACTGATGTTTTCCTTAAATGGAGCAAGAATGCTGCCAAAGTAATTTACAGAAAATTGTCTAAATGTATCTTTGCTTACCTGCTTTAGAATAAACTTATCGTCATTTAATAAGTCATTGACATAATACTTTTCGCCAACTCTCTTATCGTTAGCTAATATATTTTTTGCGATACTTACTGCGACATTCAGAAACGCATTTCCGTCAATGATTAAATTCATAGTTTAAGGTTTTGGAGCGTCAGCTTGTTCCGGCTGAACACTTAGTGTTTTAATTGACTTAGCAATTAACTCAGCTTCATCCAATGTAAATATACCCTTTGACTGACAGTGATTAGCTGCGGAAATCAAAACGATTACTGAATGTTCTGGTGTTAAATTAGCTAAGAAGTTATCGTAATCAGCTTGATTAGTATAACTGATTGAAGAAAGTAGTGTTGCAATCGGAGCAGCATCCGGCTGAACTTGGTCAGCCGGTGCACTCTTGATTTCTTCAACTACAGTCGCGGTTTGTTTTTTAGAACTTGCCATGTTTGTATGTTGTTATTTTTTATAGATCTTTGAATAAATCGTCTAAGTCATCTGCTTTAGCTGGAGCAGCTGGCGCAGATTTTACTGGAGCTGGACTTTCCGTTATTGAACCAAAATCATCGTCTAATTCAATTGACATATTAGAGCTTGATGTAGCTGGCGCAGCTGGCGTATATTCCAAAGATTCTCCCATTGGTGCTTGAGAACGATTAACTGGAGCAGAGTTAGTAAAGTGTTTCTTCATTCTCTCATCTTTAGTGTTTGCAACTAAGTTATCGATGATTTGTTTGTAAGGAACGATTGCTTTGATAAATTCTGCAACTTTTTCATACTCATGGTCAGTCCACTCTTTTAAGAAGTATTGACTCATGTCCGGTGAGTTCTTTTTAAAGAACTCACTAGTAAATTGCATTACTTTAGGCTCATTAGATACTGCGATCTCTTTTCCTGCATGAGAGATAATCAAAGGACTAACTTCATTCATGAATTTACTTGAACTGAAATCTCTCCATGCTTTCGTTTTACGTTTAATAACTAATACGAAGTCCTTACCAGTAGTAAGAGAGAATGGATTGATTTTTTGAGTTGTTACTAACTCATTTTCTGGATTGATCTCTTGTTGAATCAAGTTATCAATAGTGTATCCGTAAGAATAAACTTTGATTTTGCCTTCCAATTGTGGAAATTGAGGGTCTTTCTTGATGTAAACACAAGAGTAATAATTGTAGTAACGATTGAAGTACTTCTGAATTTCTTCAACAATTGAAGGTTCTTCGTTTTTCAAACGTTTTAATTCCAAGTCCAATGTCCAAAGAATTGATGATGCGCCAGTAGTAGAAGGGCAGTCAACGTACAACTTCTCATTTGTTAGAGGGTTGATAAGTTTTGCTGCGTACTTCTTGTAGCGGCTTTTACTAGGATCCGTTACCCATGGGATAAAACGGATTACTGATTTGTAGATTCCGTTCTGACCTTGGTCTGGACCCGGATTGTACATGTTTTCGTCGACTTTGCGAGCGTTTGCTGATGATTTACCTGAGAAATCATCGAGATTGAGATTGAATAGATCTTCCATGTTCAAAAATGATTTTAATTTATAGAATTATACTAAATAAGTGTGAGAGGTTTCCAAAAAAATAGGGCGAGTTTTAATACCCGCCCTCTAATGTGAACTTTTAATCTAAAATTAAGCTTTTGGAGCTGTCTTAGAAGATTGAACGTGAGTTCTTCCCTCTTGGCAAGTAGCTTTAATTTCTTGAAGAAGACCACGAGTTCTAGTACCCGCAGATTTATTTCCTTTTTCGTAGAATTTAACCGCTTCTGCTTCAAGTTGAGCAACTTGGTCCTTTAATTGTGTTAACCATTCTGGTGTCATAATCAATAAGTATTTTTGTATCTTATATTACGAAACTTCACCCGGTTTTAAATATTATTGATATTTGGTTGAAAATATTGCATCTGGGAATGATTTCTTAGTAAATCGTATCCAGGTTTGCATTACTTCTTCGAATTCTGATTTAGAGATTACGCCGGAAGAAACGAAAGGCCGTAAGTATGAATTGAATTCTGAATCTATTGGGACTCTCTTTTTAACAGCAGCTGCGTGCATCCCTGAGACCATTGCTGGTATTTCATCAGGTAAAAGAAAATACTTGTAATTGTCTTGAGCACCATCTCTAACTTTTTTTGAGGTTTTTACAATGTGACCGACTTTCTTGTTTACTCCTTTTTGTAAAAGGTGCTCCAATTCGTGTCTAAGTGTATCAACTATTTTAAAGTTTAAGTCTTGGTATTTAGAAGGTTCAGCGTCAGGGCTAATGTAAATAACTAGGTCTATCTCTGGAGAGTCTGGATCAGATTCAGCTGGGATATACACGTTTGCATCAACTACAAATCCATTCTCTTCGAAATTAATGGTTTCCCAAGGAAGTCCATTAAAATCAGTAGTTTCAGAAGGATCAAAGTCGACCACTCTAACTATTTTAACAGTTAAGTCAAATTCAATAGGTTCAGAGTAGGTAAAACTCTCAGTTTTAGGTTTGCCTATTGTTGAGCCGGCTGTTTTTTTGATAAATGAAAATACATCGCTCGCATAAGAAGATGATAGCGTGTCGTATTTTGATTCGTATATAAATTGACTAAATCTTTTTATCATTTCTTTAAGAAGATTACATCGAGATCACTAGTAGATGGAATTGACTTATCGTCATAGTTAATATCAATATCTCCACGATCCTTCCCTAGTTTATCAGAAGATAGTGCTGATTTTAATTTATCGTATATGTCTTCAGGTAAAGCCTTTGTTCCAGTAAGAGCGACTGTAATCTGTTCTTTTTTATCTGTGAAGTTGTTATCGGTGATCCATTTATCTAGATCAGCTTGAGCCAATTCATATTCTTTGTATCTCTTAACTCCACCACCGTCTGTGAATTCCGAATGCCATGACTTGTCTTTATCTAAGAATACGATTCGAGTAGAACCTGTACCAGAAGAAGCAACTGGAGCATTTGGATCGGGCGGAAGTGCTGCACTAGCAAAAGGATCAGCCATTGGATCAGGAGATGATGGTGCTGGAGCATCGGCTGGAGCATCTGCTGGTGGAGCAGGTTCAGCTGGAGTTTCGTCAGCGGGTGGTTCAACCGGTTCCGCTGCAGGCTCTGTTTCTGGATCGCCTTCTGCTTCCAATAACAGTTTAAATTTACTAAAGTTAAGTATTTCCATAATAGTCTATTTGTTACTGTTATTTATAAACAAAAATAGGAGCGCTAGGCTCCTATTTAAGTCAGTATAGTTTAAGGATTTATGATCCGCAAGCTTCGCATGCATCTGGGTTATCAAGAGAACATACTATATCTTCCGCACTTGTATTAAGCGCTTCAAATACTGGTGCAATTTGGACAGTTGGAGCAACTTTTCCAGTAGCCATATTTACTCCTAGTCCAGCAATTGCCGAACTCGCAGCTTCAGTTCTAAGATAATACATTCCTGTCTTTAATCCGCTTTTCCAAGAATGGAAGTGAGCTGATGTTAATTTTGCAGTATTTACGTCTCTAAAGAATAAATTCAGAGATTGTGATTGACAAATAAATTTACCACGATCAGCTGACATGTCGATGATGGTCTTTTGAGAAATTTCCCAAACTGTTTTATAAACAGCTCTTAATTCCTCTGGAATCTCAACGATATTTTGAACAGAACCTTTTTCCAAGATTACTCGATTTCTCATAGAATCTCCCCAAAGTCC
>JBIPON010000142.1:0-4659 GCA_044379065.1 Polynucleobacter sp.
AAACGGGATGACGATACTGGCGCAAAACAAGATGATTGCCAACACTTCGGAGTTGGATTCCCATAAATAGAGAACCCCGCCAAAAATGGTGTCGTTTTCAGTTCCGAATAAGGATCCAGTGGCCATTACCGGCATTAAATTGGCTGGAATAATGAGGACATAGGCCGCAATCACCAAGGCCCAGGTACGGCCAATGCTATTAGGCTTGCGCTCGTGAATGCGCGACCCGCAGCGCGAACATGCCATGACCACACCCGTACTTGGCTTATGCTGCGCCAAGCCACACGCTTCGCACGAGACAATCGATTGCAATGCGGCATTCATGCTGCTTTGGGCCCATTCTTTTGCAGCAAACCCACCTGGCGCCAAAACGCATGGGTGTCAAAATTGGATACAGCGACCGTGATAGAAATCATCAGCAATACAAAGGAGATTAAACCGATGCCTGGAGATACTGAGGCTAAGGCGTTGAGTTTTGTAATGGTCACAATCAGACCGATCATGAATACTTCAATCATTGCCCATGGCTTTACCAGGCATATCAAGCGAAATCCAAATGACAGACCGGGAGGGATGCGGCCAAAGTGAAGTGGTAATAATAAATAAATTAGGATACCAATTTCGAGCATCGGCATTAAGAACGTTGTGATGAGCACCAATACTGCAATGCTTGGAATACCGTCCTCAATTAATTGTCCAACAGCGCCCAATAAGGTCGTGGAGTTAATTAAGCCTTGAGAGCTAATGGTGACAATCGGAAAAGAGTTCGATATTAAAAACAATGTCAGCGAAGTGATCGCAAAGATAAGGCTTAGGCGAAAGCCATTGGGCAGAGAGCGATACAACACATTTTCGCAGCGAGCGCACCGCGCTTTTTCCCCTGATTCAAGTATGGCCTCATGCTGCGCTAAATCGCATTGGTTGCAAACGAGGATAGGCTGTACGGACATGCGTTTACGAATAGTAATTAGATCAATTCAGTAAATATTCCAATAGGATGCAGGCACTCTTAACCATAATGTACCTGAATCAAATGACATCATTCTGACTCAGTCAAGCCCATCACGCACAAAGAGGGCGCAAAATCAAACTGCGCCTACTAGAAAACCCTAATAAGACTGGCCAGGGAAGCCTGGCTCAAATCACCACTCGAACCTTGCCGAACAGTCGACTATCCATTACAAAAAATCCATAGGTGCTTTAGCTATCGACGAACATACAGATCCTTACCATGTTTGATGGTCTTCACAATCTGAATATCCTTAATTTCCTCTGGTTTAACTTTGAGCGGATTGCGATCGAGCAGAACCAGATCGGCTAGTTTTCCGGCCGTAATGCTGCCTTTTGATGCCTCTTCTTTATATTGATAGGCAGCTACAGCAGTAAACCCACGCAGCGCAAGATAGGGATCAATTCGCTGATCAGGCCCCAAGGTTGTCCCTGCATACGTCTTGCGATTCACCGCAGTCCAAATCGTAAACAGCGCACTTGGGCCAGACGATGGCGTGTCATTATGGATGCCGAACTGCATCCCTTTTGCCTTGGCTGAATTGAGTGGCACCATATTTTTCGCCCGATCTTCGCCTAGAATTTTTCTATAGACATCGCCATACATCCAAATATGATTAGGCATAAATTGGGGAAGAATTTTATTGGCCTTGTATTGATCTAATTGATCATCACGAACAAAAAAGGAATGCGCAATTGCAGTTCTTCGATCTTCAGTAACACCGGTCTCTCGGATTGCTTTTGCAATAGCAGAAAGCGTCATATCAATCCCCGCATCGCCATTGGAGTAGCCGTAATACTGGATGTTTTTTTCATAGGCTAGCTTTGCGTAACGATCAACTGCATCTTGCGTGATAACCGCCATTCCTCGCCAATCCTTTGGGAGGCCGGTTGTATCGGCATAAGGCTTACTGAAATAGGCTAAACGTAATTGGGGCGCACCATCGGTGGATACCAAGATCCCGGCAACTTTAAAACCGCCATCGCCCTTTGTATAGATTCCAAATGGATAATTTTTGTTGCTTGCTAGTAATTGGTCAACCACATCATAGGTTGGTAAGGCGATTAGATCAAGGCTGATGAGCTTTTTCTCCACTGCCTCGCGCATATTCTGAATATCTTGAGTCGTGGTCTCATAACTCTGCGCAGTAGTAAATCCATTGGAGGCATAAATCATTTCAGCTTTACGGTAAGTCTCTATGGTTAAGTCCTTGGAATAACTACCGAACACCTTAGCGGTTGCACTGATGTTTGGGCTGCCAATCAATTCACCGGTGAGCTTTCCGGTTTTGGGGTCGACCGGAATCATGCCTTGTTCCACTTTAGTGGCTTTGGTAATTCCTAGCTTCTTTAAGCCTGCCGTATTCACAATCCCGGTCAAGGTAGAAATATTATTCACAAACACGGGTTGATTCGGGAATGCCTTATCCAGCTGGGCAATGGTTAAAGGACCATCGGTCAGAAAAGCATCTGCATACTCTGCACCAATAATCCAGCCATTAAATGGCTTAGCCTCGGCTTTTAGACGATCGATTAGCTGCTGAGTCGTAGTCGGCGGTTTCTTTGAAAAGTACCCTAGATTAACGGCAAGCGTATTCTGCGCAACCAAGGTGAAGTGGCCCCAGGCATCGATAAATCCTGGTAATAAAGTTTGGCCTTTTAAATCATGCATGACTGGATTTGCGCCTGCGCCATTTAGAGCGTCTCGCAAACTACCGGTATAGGTGATCTTCTTACCCTTGACTACGACTGCTTCAACATACTGCGGCTTAGCGCCTTCCATCGTCAGGATGTCGCCATTGAAATAGATGCTGGCACTATCTGCAAATACTTGGGTAGTCAGCAAAAGGAAGCATGCGGCTAAATGCAGTTTGAATATTTTCATGAGTAAATTGGTTTTTCGTAGATAGAGGGCTCGGAACTGCTGGGTTGCAATAATGAAATTATGGACATAAGCAATAAGCTACTCTGGCCCACTATTTTGCCTCATACCAAAAAAAGAAAAACCACCCGAAGGTGGTTTAGTGAATTCACTTATTTTAAGAACTCTGCCGTTAGGTCATTCTTAGGATACGGCAACTTATCAACCTGCCAAGTTTTGGATTTTCCGGACTTGAATACTTCATTCAGATTAATTTCAATGTAGTTTGTACGATTTGCATAGTTTGCAATTCTCATCCGATTATTCTTTAAGTCCTTGAGATTGACCCACTGCGTGTAATCAGAAACAACCTGCTTGCCATCGGAAGAGCGGGCTACGCCAACCGGAATATCAACGTTGTTCAAAATATGGCCAGCTGTTTGTATCGCTTCTGCGCTATTACTTGGCTGATAGGTGAACTGCTTTAGATAAGCTGCCCTAACAAAGCGCGATGGTGGGGTGTAATCTGCGGGTAAACCGAGTAAGCCACCGCCCTGACCTAATTCAGTAACGTTGGTATTACCTACCGTTACCGAAGCCGTTGCTGTGGTTGTGAGAGACAAATAATTACGCACATTATTCAGGTGCCAGTCATAGGTAGGTGCATTGGTTAAAACCCCTGCAATGTTGTCATGGATCCGCATCTGACCCTTAACAAACTCGACAACAATACTGTCACCTCCCCGATCCGTTAATACAAGATGCAACCAGGGTGGGGTTGGTAATCCTTTGACTTCACTAGGATCAAACCACACCTTATATTTAGGGAGCTCGCTACGCAATTCTTTCACTGTGCCGAACATGCCTAAAATAAAACCACCCAAATTCAGGATAGAAACGTAGTTCTTATCTTGCGGTGTAACAGTTTGATATTCAGTAAAACCGGGTAAAAAATTTCCGCTAATCGCTAGGCCTGCTTCATTTTGACCCTCGAGATAGGCGGGAGGACCCGCTAAAACGCCAGGCGCTACTGCGACAAAAGCATATTTACTGGATAGGCTTGTTGCGGGCAACTTAAGCGACGCTGGTGCACTCAGGGAGATAGGAGTGCCTTTCGGATTTGCGGTGAGCTGCCACTTCATATCAAAAGCCCATTCCATGGTTCTTCCCGCTACAACCGAGCCATCTTTTGCGACGATATTCACGGCGGTACACGCATGACTTGCCATCGGGGCAATTGCCAGGGTGATGGAAACGGATGCAGCGACTATCTTTTTAATCATGGGCTGTTTCACGGAGACTCCTTAGGGCGGGTTAATTGAATATGAAAAGCATAGCATTGATGATGGGCTAATCACTGCCATCCTCCTAATAATCATAAGTATAGGTTGCTCCAGTCAAAATAGTGGCCCAATATAAAAAGCCACTAACGCTCTCACATTAGTGGCTTTTTGCTGGTGGGCCGGCGGGACTTGAGCCTGCCACTTCTAAAACCTTTTTCTTTGAGAAAAAGTTGAAAATTAAGGAATATCCAAATTTATGCCATTCCTTGTCCACCATTCACATCCAAGGTTGCGCCCGTTATAAATCCAGCATCATCTGAAGCAAAAAAAGCAACTACCCCTGATATATCCTCGGCAACGGCATGTCTTCGTAACGGAATCTCAAGCAACACTTTTGCTCTCTCTTCTGGAGTTCTTCGTGATTCCCAAAGTCCAGTTGTTCTCTTCGTTAATACGACGCCAGGACAAATACAATTTACAGTAACTCCATACGGGCCAAATTCCATA
>JBIPON010000143.1:0-4652 GCA_044379065.1 Polynucleobacter sp.
GATACGTGCCATGAGAATTCCTCTTAATTAACCGAATTAGCCTTGACGCTGCTTATGACGTGGATCTGACGAGCAAATCACACGCACAACGCGTTTGCGCTTAATGATCTTGCAATTTCTGCAAATGACCTTTACGGATGCCAATACTTTCATAACTCACCTATTCAAAAATATTTACTGCTAATTACTACTTCGCGCGGAAAATAATGCGCGCGCGTGTCAGGTCGTATGGAGTCATCTCCACCGTCACCTTGTCCCCTGGAAGGATTCGAATGTAGTGCATCCGCATCTTTCCAGAAATGTGCCCCAATACAACGTGTCCGTTTTCTAGCTTTACGCGAAACATCGCATTCGGCAAATTCTCTACTACTTCACCAGCCATTTGAATAACATCATCTTTTGACATAGTTACTGTGTAATACCCATCTTAAAGTTGGCCTTCTTCATTAAAGAGCCATACTGCTGCTGCATTACAAACGACTGCACTTGGGACATAAAGTCCATTGCCACAACGACAATAATCAAGAGAGACGTGCCGCCAAAATAAAATGGTACGTTGTATTTCAAGACCAAAAACTCAGGCAGTAAACAGACCAGCACCATATAGATTGCGCCGCCCAAAGTTAAACGTACCAAAATCTTGTCAATGTAGCGCGCTGTTTGATCGCCGGGGCGAATGCCTGGAACAAAAGCACCGCTCTTCTTTAAGTTGTCTGCTGTGTCACGGCTGTTAAATACCAAAGCGGTGTAAAAGAAACAGAAGAAAATAATGGCTGTGGCATACAGAATCACATATACCGGCTGACCTGGCGCCAATGTCGCTGCTAAATCTTTAATCACGCTGCTGAACATATTGGTCGGCTCGCCCGAAGTAAACCAACCAGCAATCGTTGCAGGGAACAAAATAATCGACGAGGCAAAAATAGGGGGGATCACTCCAGCCATGTTGAGCTTGAGTGGCAAATGAGACGATTGGCCACCATACACTTTGTTACCAACCTGGCGCTTTGCATAATTCACCAGGATGCGTCGCTGGCCGCGCTCAACAAACACTACGAAGTAGGTCACTGCAATCACAATTAATACAATGAACAAGCCGGCTAAGATGCTCATGGAACCAGTGCGGACCAACTCCATTAGACCGCCAATTGCGCTGGGTAAACCAGACACAATTCCAGCAAAAATAATGATTGAAATGCCGTTGCCTAAACCGCGTTCGGTAATTTGCTCACCCAACCACATTAGGAACATCGTTCCAGTAACCAAGGTAATCACGGTGTAAACCTGAAATGCCATGCCAGGGTCAATTACAAGACCAGGCTGTGCTTCGAGCGCTACTGAAATACCCAAAGCTTGGAAGGTCGCCAAAACAACGGTTGCATAGCGAGTGTACTGCGTAATTTTGCGTTGGCCGGCAGGGCCTTCTTTTTTCATCGCCTCGAGCGATGGAACAATGATGGTTGTTAACTGCATGATGATCGATGCAGAAATGTACGGCATGATGCCAAGCGCAAATACGGTGAAGCGGGACAATGCGCCACCTGAGAACAGGTTAAACATTCCCAAGATGCCATCTTTTTGGCCTGAAAATAATTCAGCCAACTGATTTGGATCAATACCGGGCACTGGAATATGCGCACCGATTCGGAACACGATCAAAGCGAGCAGCAGGAAAACCAAGCGTCGGCGTAAATCGCCGAACTTGCCCCCTGCTTGCGCAGCGCCTTGCGTGTTGGAAGAGCCGAGTGCCATTACTGTCTCTATTAAGCCTGATCAACCAACTTACCGCCAGCAGCTTCAATGGCAGCTTTTGCGCCTGCTGTTGCGGTTAAGCCTTTTAAAGTGACGGCGCGCTTGAGCTCGCCGGTCTTAATTACCTTAATGGCATTGATCTGCTCACCGGCATAACCATGCTGCTTCAAAACCAAAAGATCTACTTCTGGCAAGCCAATCTTTTCGAGGTCATTCAATGTAATCTGGCCAACGTGACGGCGTGTCAAGGACACGAAGCCGCGCTTGGGCAGACGACGATACATTGGCATTTGACCGCCTTCGAAACCAACTTTATGAAAGCCGCCTGAACGGGACTTTTGACCCTTGTGTCCACGGCCAGCTGTTTTGCCAAGGCCAGAACCGATACCGCGTCCTACGCGGCGGCGATTTTTCTTGGAACCTTCTGCAGGTTTAATTGTGTTGAGTTGCATAGTATTTGCCTATATATCTTGCTGATCGTTAGCCGATGACTTTGACCAAATAAGAAACTTTATTAATCATTCCGCGTACTGCAGGCGTATCTTGTAATTCTGAAACCGAATTGATACGGCGTAAGCCTAAACCGCGAACAGTGGCACGGTGACTTTCACGGGTACCAATCAAACTGCGAACCAATTGCAGTTTGACTTTGGAGTTGGATTGCGTTGTCATTTATAAATTCCTAATCTAGTGGTCTTAGCCGAGAATCTCTTCAACTGACTTACCGCGCTTCGCAGCAATTTCAGAAGGAGTGCTCATCTTGCTTAAACCATCGATGGTTGCACGAACCATGTTGTAAGGGTTGGTTGAGCCAATCGACTTTGCAACAACGTTGGTTACGCCCATTACATCAAAAATAGCGCGCATTGGACCGCCGGCGATTACGCCTGTACCGTCTTTTGCTGGGGAAATCATTACCCGGGAGGCGCCATGCTGACCGATTACGGTGTGTTGCAAAGTGCCCTTGCGGAGCGTTACTTTGATCATCTTGCGACGGGCTTCGTCCATTGCTTTTTGAACAGCCACAGGAACTTCTTTCGACTTTCCTTTGCCCATTCCAATACGGCCATCGCCATCGCCCACTACGGTGAGTGCAGCAAAACCTAAAATACGGCCGCCCTTCACTACCTTGGTTACGCGATTAACAGCAATCATCTTTTCGCGAAGACCATCATCGCGCTCTTCGGACTGCATTTTGGTTTGCATTTTTGCCATGTTTTTTCCTAAACCAATCTGTTAGAACTTCAGGCCGGCTTCACGCGCGGCTTCAGCTAATGCTTTAATACGACCGTGATAACGGTGGCCAGAGCGATCGAAGGCAACATCTACAACACCGGCTTTCACAGCACGTTCAGCAATTAACTTGCCGACTTGTTGGGCCGCTGTGGCGCTTCCGCCATTCTTGATTGCTGCACGGAGTTCTTTTTCCATGGTTGACGCTGCTGCGAGTACTTTTGTACCGCATGGGCTATAAACCTGTGCAGAAATGTGGCAGTTGCTGCGGATAACCGTTAAACGGTTTGCCAATGCTTCGGCGATCCGAATGCGGGTCTGCCGAGCACGCCTTAATCTTGATTCGTCTTTATTCATATCTAATCCCGATTACTTCTTCTTAGTTTCTTTGAGATGCACGACTTCGTCGATATAACGTACACCCTTGCCTTTGTATGGCTCTGGCGAACGGTATGCGCGAACCTCTGCAGCAACTTGACCAACCTGCTGCTTGTTGGAACCTTTGATCACGATTTCTGTTTGCGATGGCGTTTCGGCTTTTACACCCTTAGGCAGGTTGTAAATAATGTCGTGTGAGAAACCGAGTTGCAATTTCAGGGTATCGCCCTGAGCAGCAGCGCGGTATCCAACACCTACCAAACTTAACTTGCGCTCAAAGCCGGTGGTAACGCCAATCACCATGTTGTTGACTAATGCACGGGTAGTGCCTGACAGCGCAGCGGACTCTACTGTGTCATCTTTGCGTTCGACGTTGATGAAACCGTCTGCCTGGCTTAAACCAATGCAAGTGTTCAAGGTGTGGTTCAGGGTACCTAATGGGCCCTTTACCGTTACGTTTAAACCGCTAATTGTTACTTCAGCGCCTTTTGGCACTGGAATGGGGGATTTTCCGACTCTGGACATAGTGCTCTCCTTAGGCGACGTAGCAAATAACTTCGCCACCCACGCCAGTAGCGCGAGCCTTGCGATCAGTCATCACGCCTTGGGGCGTAGAAATGATTGCCACTCCCAAACCATTCATGACTTCAGGAATATCGTGACGGCCTTTGTAGATCCGCAATCCAGGCGTAGATACGCGCTGAATGCGTTCAATAACAGCACGGCCAGCGTAATACTTCAGCTCGATATGCAATACCGGCTTCGCTGCCTCGCCTTTGATTTCAAAACCATCGATGTAGCCCTCTTCCTTCAGGACTTTAGCGATAGCTACTTTAATTTTTGATGACGGCATGACAACCATCGGCTTCTGCACCGCTTGCGCGTTGCGAATCCGGGTCAACATGTCGGCGATTGGATCGCTTATGCTCATGAGTTCTCCTAATTCTTTCGCCGCTTACCAGCTGGCCTTGGTTAAACCGGGGATTTCGCCACGGAAGGCGATTTCACGAATCTTGCTACGGGCCAATCCGAATTTACGGAATGTGCCACGTGGTCGACCGGTCAATGAACAACGATTCCGCTGACGGATCGGGCTTGCGTTACGTGGTAGAGCTTGCAATTTCAGGCGGGCTTCATAGCGCTCTTCGTCGCTACGGGCTGTATCGGCAATGATGGCCTTCAGTTCAGCCCGCTTTGCTGCATATTTCTCTACACATTTAGCGCGCTTATTCTCGCGCTCAATTAGGGATAGTTTTGCCACGTTAGCCTCTTAATTGCGGAAAGGGAAT
>JBIPON010000144.1:0-4644 GCA_044379065.1 Polynucleobacter sp.
CATGATGGTCCCGACACCATCGTCTGCATTGTGCTGCCCAGACTTGATAGCAAAACCAAGAGCTCAGCCTGGTTTAGTGCGCTAGAGGATATCTCGATTGCAGTGCAGATTGATTCGATTGATCGTAGTCATTTGCCGATGTGGATAGCGCAGCGCCTAAAAAAACAAGGCCAGTCTGTAGAGACTGGCTCCACCGGTCAAGAAGCACTAGAGTTTATCGCCAACCAAGTTGAAGGCAATCTGATTGCAGCTTATCAAGAAATCCAAAAACTGGGCTTACTCTATCCCCAGGGCGCTTTGACGGAAGCGCAAATTCGCGAATCGATCCTCAAGGTGGCACGCTACGATGTATTTCAGTTAACCGAATCCATCTTGGCTGGTGATTTAGCCCGTTTAAACCGCATGCTCGATGGCCTTAAAGGCGAGGGCGAGCCTTTGCCCCTCATTTTATGGAGCGTGACTGAGGAGCTTCGGATACTATCGAAGTTGCAGGCTGCGAGTCAGCGTGGTGAGTCGGTGCAGCAGTTAATGCGTGCGAATCGCATCTGGGGAAATAAGGAAAAGCTATACCCTGGAGCCTTACGCCGCGTGAATCCCATCAAACTGCGGCGCGCAATGCAGGTGGCAGCCGGTTTAGATCGGCAGGCCAAGGGTTTATCGGCTGCAGACTTGCCTACAGATCCGTGGGATGGCTTACGCTTAGTAGGCAGTTTGTTGCGATAAATAGATCAAATGAATACAGTGGCAGAGTAAATATGAGCACTTCAATTACCGAGATGATGCAGGCAGTAGGCAAGGAGGCGAGGCAGGCCTCGCGTGCGATGGCGCGCGCTAGTACCGAGCAAAAGAACCAAGCCCTCACCCACATCGCACGTTTAGTTCGCGAACAGGCCTCACGCATTTTAGAAACCAATGCAGTGGATGTAGAGCGCGCTAAAAAAGGTGGGCACGATGCGGCATTTATCGATCGCCTCACCATGACTGCTAAAACGGTTGAGTCAATGGCTTTGGGTTTAGAGCAAATTGCCACCTTAGAAGATCCGATTGGCAAAATTAGTCCACTCAAGCGCCAAGCATCTGGAATTGAGCTCGGGCAAATGCGCGTGCCACTGGGTGTGATTGGCATCATTTACGAATCCCGTCCCAATGTGACGATTGATGCGGCCGCTTTGTGCCTGAAGTCGGGTAACGCTGTGATTTTGCGCGGCGGCTCCGAAGCGATTGATTCCAACACACTCTTGGCGGGTTTAATTCAGCAGGGTTTAGCTAGCGCTAATTTGCCCGCGAATGCAGTGCAAGTGGTAACGACTACAGACCGTGCCGCTGTTGGCGCAATGATCACCATGACCGAGTACATCGACGTGATCGTGCCACGCGGCGGCAAGAGTTTAATTGCTCGCCTGATGGCCGATGCTCGGGTGCCAATGATTAAACACCTTGATGGCATTTGCCATACCTTTATCGACCGTGATGCCGATCTCGATTTAGCAATTACGGTTTGCGATAACGCCAAAACGCAGCGCTATGCCCCCTGCAATGCGATGGAGACCTTGTTGGTGCATGAGGCGGTTGCTAGCGCCGTATTGCCGCGCCTGTGCAAAATCTACCAAGACAAGGGTGTTGAGTTGCGGGTGGATAAAAAAACTCGTACCACGCTTGAGTCAGCTGGCTTTACGGGCCTGGTGGATGCAACAGAAGACGATTGGATCACCGAATACCTTGCGCCGATTTTGTCGATTAAGACCGTGGGCTCGCTGGATGAGGCGATGGACCACATTGAGCGCTATGGCAGTAAGCATACCGATGCCATTATCACGACCAATACAGGGACGGCAGACCGCTTCTTGCGTGAGGTCGATAGTGCCAGCGTCATGGTCAACACCAGTACCCGCTTTGCGGATGGATTTGAGTATGGTCTTGGCGCAGAGATTGGGATATCGAATGACAAGCTGCATGCCCGTGGTCCGGTTGGTCTCGATGGTTTGACCTCGCTAAAGTACATTGTGATGGGCCATGGGGAAATTAGAACCTAATTAAATAGGTATAGTAGTTAGCATTGAACTAAGGCAATGCCGCTTTAGTAAACCAACAAAGGGGATCAAAATGGGTGATGCGTATCTTTGGACAAAAACATTCCATATTGTTTTAGTCGCTTCTTGGTTTGCCGGTCTCTTTTATTTGCCGCGCATTTTTGTCAATATGGCGCAAGAGACCAATCCGGAAGTCAACGCCCGCCTCTTGGGTATGGCCGATCGCCTCTTTCGGTTTATGACCATTTTGATGGTGCCCGCGGTAGTACTGGGTGTTGTGCTTTGGCTTCACTTTGGTATTGGTCGCGGCGCCGGCTGGATGCACCCCAAACTGCTTTTTGTACTAATCATTTTGGGATATCACCACTCGTGCTATACCTTACTCAAGAAGTTCCGCAAAGGCATTAATAAGCGCAGCCACGTTTGGTTCCGTTGGTTTAATGAAGTGCCAGTGGTCCTGCTTGTCATCATCACTGCCATCGTCGTGATTAAGCCCTAAGCAACTCGCTATTCATCCCCAATATTTTTCTAGGTTTTCTTCATGCGATTTTTTGTGGTGTGTCCCGGCGGACTGGAAACGGTCTTAGCTACTGAACTGCGGCAGATTGCCGAGCGCCCTGAAATCAAAGCCCAAGGCGTCTGGGTGATTGATCCAACGCCAACGAGCCCGACGGGCGGCGTTGGTTTGGCTGGCCCTTTATCGGCCGCTATGGCGCTTAATTTGCATTCACGGATTGCTAGCCGTGTTCTCTTGCAAATGGCGGAATCCACCTATCGCCAAGAAGACGATTTATATCGCTTAGCCCACGGCCTTGCCTGGGAGGAGTGGTTTACGCATAAACAAACCCTGCGGGTTGATGTGACTGCACATCGCTCACCACTGAAGAGTTTGAACTTTGCGACCCTGAAAATCAAAGACGCGATTGTCGATCGCTTGCGTGAAGTCTCGGGCGATCGTCCCTCGATCGATACCGCCTTTCCGGATGTGCGTGTGCAGGCCCATTTAACTGCCACCCATGTATCGATCTATTTGGATACTTCGGGCGAGGCTTTGTTTAAGCGCGGCTGGCGTGATGAAAAGGGCGATGCCCCTTTAAAAGAAAACCTGGCTGCAGGCATTCTGGCGTTCACGGCTTGGCAGCCGAAGCAGCCTTTGTTTGATCCGATGTGCGGTAGTGGCACTTTTTTAATTGAGGCGGCGCAGATCGCTATGGGTATTCCGTCAGGAGCAATTCGGGCAGGCTTGTATGACGAGGCAGGTAAAGAATCAACGCCCACACGCTTGGCGTATCGCCCTTTGGTTACCTCCGTGCATGGTTTTGGCTTTTTACGTTTAAAGCCATATGCTGTTGGCGCTGAACAGAAAAAATGGCAAGCCCTGAAAGATGCTGTACTCGCAGAAATACTCGAGCGGCGTAAGGCATTTCCCGATGCCCAGTCATTGGGTATTAGCGGCAGCGACATTAATGAAAAACTCGTCTCGATGACCAAATCCAACTGGCAGCGCGCGCAATTGCCTGGCTTGCCAGTGGTACGCCAGGTCGATGCCTTAGCAGCTAAGCCACCCGTGATTACTGGTGATGCATCTGGCGAATCTGACTTGCCAGGACTGGCTTTACTCAATCCGCCTTATGGACAACGCTTGGGTATCAAAGGCGGCCGGGGCGATGATCGCGATCAGGCTCAGGACCGCTATGACGATGAGGGTTACGGCGCGGATGATACCGATCCGTACAGCCACAATATTGAGACCGGGCGCCAGAGTGCGAAGCGTTCCAGCCGTGAGTCATTAAAGCGCCTGCAGGCCGAAGAAGAAATTGATCCTGCATTTTTAGAGTTCATGAAGCAATTTGTTCAACACCTCAAAGAGTCGTTTGGTGGCTGGCATGTGTTTATTTTGACGGCCGATATGGCACTGCCAGGGCAGTTGCGCATTAAAGAGTCACGCCGCACCCCTCTCTTTAATGGTCCGCTTGAGTGCCGTTTGTTCCGCTTTGAGATGCGCTCTAAATCGGAGCGATTAAGTTAAGCAACAAAACATTTATGTCGATTAAAAAAGACGATCGCATTAATGGCTTCATAAATTCTGCTCACCAGAAAGAGGCTGTGCCAGCCCTCGACGTGGGTTGTAATAAGAAAAAAACGCAATTTGAGTCTGAATATAAAGATTGGATAGAAGAGCAAAATATGCAATTTGAGCATCAGGGGTTATGGTGTGATGATTCAAGGCTTTGGTAACGTAGTTCGATCCCTTATCCAAATCAGCGGAATCTAGGTGTTATTCAGCATTCAGTATTCAGCATTAAAATGAGTAATCTTAAAAATACAGTCGACCAAAATAAGAAAAGATAGAAAGATAAAACGCCATGGAATTCAAAACCTATATGTGCCTGATTTGCGGTTGGGTCTATGACGAGGCTGCTGGTTTGCCTGATGAAGGGATTGCGCCTGGAACCCTCTGGAAAGATGTGCCCATGAATTGGACTTGCCCTGAGTGCGGCGCGCGCAAAGACGATTTTGAGATGATGGCAATTTAAGTTTTAAAGCAGAATACACATTAACAAATAAAACGAATGAGAATCACATGGGCTTAAACGAAACCGTATTCGAGCGT
>JBIPON010000026.1:0-14021 GCA_044379065.1 Polynucleobacter sp.
AACAGCTCGAGGCTGCCACTGTACGGTTGCGAAACGCTCACGCCCACATTGCAAAGATCGCTCCGTATGCTTGCGCATCGGTTCAAAGATCTATTGGCCTTGGCGAGCCAGGCAGGGAAAGGGTTTGCAGTAATGCATCCACTTGCAACTCGAGGCCTTTGATTTCAGCTTCGAGCCGGGTTACTTCATCTGGGTGGATTGCAGCGGACTGCGTTGATAACTGCGCTGCGGTATCTGCAGCCAAACGTTTACTGGAAATCAGATCACCCGCGAGCTTCAGGGCAGCCATCATGGTGGCGCGCTCGATACTGCGGTTGCCTCCCGTAATCGCTAGCTGAATTTGTTCGTCAACAAGACTGCAGGCCTCGCGCAAAAGGGGCTCATGTTCGGCGGTGGTTGCCAACGTAATTTTTTGGCCTGCGAGCGTGACCTCAATGCGTTGTTGGCTCATGATCATCGCCTGAAATAGTGGGGTTAGGTTCTTCCGTAGCGAGCAAGTTCAGTTGCCGCGTATCGTTTTGCTCGGGTAGTCGGCTCAAAATGTGTTGAATGCGATTTTGCGCATCTGCTATTTTGGTTTCGAGCCGCGCGCGATCTTGGCGCGCCTCTTCCATGGCTTTTGTAGCCAAAGTGAGTTTGTCGTTTAGCCGATCTATTACTTGGTATAAATTGCTTAAGGAAGACTCGGGGGAGTGGAATGCATCGCTCATTACTCCATTGTAGCCCCTGAATTAGGCCGTGAGCAGTGCTCAAATGCCAGCTTTATTAGCGAGCCAAGACGACCCAGCGATTGCCTAGCTTGGATAGCTCAATGCGACCGTCAAATAGATCAATTAGGGCCTGATGGGTTAGTGGATCATCACTTTTGCCTTGGTGATGGATCCCTTTATTGCCCAAAAGAATCAGGTTTTCGGCCCGCAAGGCGAACTGAATTTCATGCAAAACGGTGACGCTGGTTTTGCCCTGACTAGACAGCGTGGCCTGCCATTGCAGCCAATCGGCTTGATGCGGTGGATCTAGACTAGCAATCGGCTCATCCATTAAGAGTATGGCGGCTTGAGTAGCAAAGAGCCTTGCCAGTAAAACGCGCTGCCGCTCACCACCTGATAGCTGACTAAAAGCGCGCTCGCGTAGGTCCCACACGGCCGTTTGACGCATCGCTTCTTCAACCACAAGGAGATCTTCGGCGCTTGGAATGGAAAGCCAGCTTTGATGGGGTAATCGACCTAGCATCGCAATGTCGTACACCCGCAGACCAAAATCAAGGCTATCTGGTGTCGCCGTTGTCTGCTCAAGCCAAGCAATCTGTTGCGCGCGCGCCTTGATTGCAATCGAATGAAGCTCTGCTCCCCCAATCCGAATCGAGCCCTCGTATGGCAAGAGTCCAGCAAGGGCTTGAACAAGAGTGGATTTGCCTGATCCATTTGGACCAACAATGCTAGTCCACTCGCCCCCAGGAATGATCAGGTCAATGTTTTGCAAAACAACGGCGCTATTTCGGGACAAAGACACATTGCGCAGCTCTATTTGGCTCATGTGCTTATCCCCAAGGCCTGACGTCGTAGCAAGAGCAGTAAGTAAGAACCCCCTAGAACTGCAGTAACAATTCCAACGGGAAGCTCCAGAGGTGCTAAGACCGTACGCGCCAGTAGATCGGAGGCCAGCAATAGGATTCCGCCCGCTAGGCTAGACATCAGTAGATGCATGCGTTGGGATCCGCTCGCAAAGCGGCGAACCAGATGGGGCGCTGCAAGACCAATAAATGCAATCAGCCCAGTTTGCGCGACGGCTGCGCCTGTAGCCAGTGCGAGAACAGCAATTAAACCCAGGCGCATTTGATCAATCGGAAGGCCAAGCGTTTTAGCGGTACTTTCGCCAAGGCTCAGAGCATTTAAGGCTGAGCTTAAGAGTAGTGCGATTGCGATACACGCAAGCCAAACTAAGAGCATGAACGAGACACCATGCCAATCCAGCAGACTTGTGTTGCCCAGCATGAATGCCTGAAAGCGCTGGTAGAGGTCGGGGCGAACAAACGTAAAGAGCGCGTTACCCGCACCAAGGATGACGCTAATCACGACACCCGATAGCAACAGTCGTAAGGAACTGCGATATCCGCCAGCTAGAATCAGTGCCGCCACAACGCCCACTAGTGCGCCAATAAAAGCGCCACTATTAAGGCTAATCAAATCAAACCCAGAATCCGTCATTGCATGGGAAAAACCTAAAACAAGCGCGACCCCCATTAAGGCGCCGGATGCACTGCCCAGCAAATACGGGTCGGCTAATGGATTACGAAATACACCTTGCGCAATCGCGCCTGCAAGGCCAAGCAGAGCACCTGCCAGCCATGCCCCTGCAGAGCGCGGTAGACGGATATCAAACACAATTGCAGTGTCAAGGCTCCAGGCAATTCCACCGCTACCCAGCAAGGCGCCTAAACATAGCAATGCAATGCTCATCACTAACAAGGCGAGTACACGGGGCAATAAAGTAGGGCGCATACTGGAGACTATCATTTGGGCAATGACTTGATTGCGCAATCGGCGATCAAGTTTGCCGCATCACCCATGCGCGGGCCAGGGCGAACAAGTACATCACTTTGCGTTGCCGAAAAAAAGCAGATGCGATTAGCCTGAATCGCTGGAATGGATTTCCAGCCAGGCCGCTGCGCCAACTGTTTCGGTGAAGTTTCAGTAGTCATGATCAAGTCTGGCCTGGACTGTACTACGAATTCTGGGTTGATCCTCGGATAAGCCCCCATCTTTTCAGTAGCAATGTTTTGTATGCCTAGTCGATCGAGTAATTCACCGATGAAGGATGTTTTGCCAGCGGCAAAGGGCGCCGGATTTATCTCAAAATAAACTCGGGCTACTTTTTGTGAAGGCGATAAGGTGCGACTCGCCCGAGCAATATCAAGTTGGATGCGCTCCCATACAACGCCTGATTCAGTAGATCCTAAGACGACATCCAGTTGCCGTAAGGTGCGCTGTACATCGGCTATGGACTGCACATCAAATGCCATCACTGAAATACCCAAGGACTGCAAGCGCGTAATCAGAGGGGACGATTTTTCAACCAAGACCAAGTCTGGCTTTAGGCGAACAATTCCCTCAATATTGGCATCGGTAATGCCGCCCAAGCGTGGCAATGCATCAACTGAATTTGGCCAATTTGAAAATCGATCAACCCCCACTAAAACCGAACACTTACCCAGAGCACATACCGACTCCGTCAATGAGGGGAGCATGCTAATTACGCGCTGGGCAGGCACACTTAGGATCACGGTTGTATTTCGATCGTCTTTGATAGCAATACTTGCCGATGCGGAAGCGCCAACAAATGAAAAGCAAACTGCAATACTCAGCAGTAAATTCTTGCTTGGCTTTTGTCGTTTGCTATTCATGTGCAAAAATTACTTCATGGCATAACGTAGGCCAACGAAGATATTTGAACCTGGCGTGTTATATCCATAACTCAATTGATAGTCTTTGTTGAATACGTTATTCCAGCGAGCAAAAAGAGATAAATCCCGCATTAATTGATAATCACCGTAGAGATTAAATAGCGCATACCCTCCCATTGCTGCGCCGGCAGGATAGCTGTCATAGCGTGTTCCTACAAAGCTTCCTTCTACTCCAGCTTTGATCAAGCCTTTTTGATAGTCAATTCCCGCATTTCCAAATTGCTTCGCTCGCTTTGCTAATACCTCGCCCGATGTTTCATTAATTGGGTTTTGTTGATCGAATGAGCCTCTGAGACTGAAATTTCCCGCTCTTAAAGCTCCACCAATCGAGAGGCCTGTAATTTTGGCAGCTCCAACATTGGTCGCGCATCCAGAGAAGCCGTAAATACCTGGGGCGCACGCGCTTGTGTTGCTGCCAGACGATTGAATTAAATTGGTAATTGTATTGTTATAAGTAACGATTCGGGCATCGTATGTGCGGGACTCATAGTGAATGCCCGCCTCGGTATTTTTACTTTTTTCTGCTTGAATATTGGTGTTGCCGTATCCTGGGTAGTAGAGGTCATTGAATGTCGGGGCTCGAAAACCAGTTCCATAATTGACATTCATTCTGAGCTGTTTCGTAAAGAAGTATCCATAAGAAAAGCCGCCGGTATTTTGTGATCCATATCCTGTAATGTTGTCATTACGAAATGATGCATTAGCTAAATGTGGGCCACGATTCATTTGATATAAGCCTGCAAAAGAATTCGTATTTCTTGTTTGCGAAAACTGCTCCTGCTGGAAGGAGGTGTTGTAATTTACATCATCAGAGTAAACATTTTGCGTTCTTCGCTCAGCTAATAGCTGAAGAACATCTTTCCCAATTTGAATATCGTTTTGCCATGTGTAAATATTTTGTTTAGTGTTGTAAAGGGAGTTGTAAAACAAGTTTTGACCAGAGTCATATGACTGCGAGGCTTGCAGGTAACTTTTCCAAATATCCGTTATCTGATTTCTAGAGAAGACTGAAAAGCTACTTACACTACCAATCGACTCTGCAAGCGTAGTTGGATCTGCTGAGGCCTGCGATTTCAGTCGACTGGCGAAAAATTGCATCCCGACTTCCTGACCTTTGCCAAGCTCGTAACTCATTTTTCCTGTTCCGCCATCCCTTGTATAGCCCATATTTTGGCTAGTGTTGGAGCTTGAGCGAAATGGATTATTTTTAGCAATCAGATTAAAGCCCGATGAAACTTCTTGAGTAGCGCTGATGGAATATTTTATTTTTCCATCTTCACCCCCGCGGCCATATAGTCCAGCCTCCGAGATAGTTGTTCCATACGTGCCGTATCCAGACGATGCGCTTGCCTGAAAGGGCCCATCCCCTGTTTTTGTAAAGATTTGAATGACGCCGCCGATGGCATCTGAACCATAAAGACTGCTTTGTGGCCCAAAAACAATTTCAATGTGATCAATGATTGCAAGGGGAATGGCGGACCATGATGGCCCACCTAAAAAGCCTGCCTCAACGCGTACGCCGTCAATCAAGAGTAAGGTTTGTTGGTTGCTGGTGCCTCTTAAGAAAACGCTCGTGCCACTGCCCCCGCTACCCGTGCCGCCAGTAATCTCAACGCCCCGTTGCCTCTGAAGTAATTCCACTAGGCTAGTTTGTCCTGCCTGTGCAATTTCCTCTGGGCCAATGTAGATATTGTCTGCTAGAACATCACTTGCCTTAGTGGGTGTTCGTGTTGCCGTGACAATAATTGGGTTTAGTGGATCGGCCGTATTGGATACGGAGACCGATGGTGTTTGCGCTACTGCGTGTTGGAATGGAATAGCACTCGATAAAAGCGTTGCTAACAGTGCAGTTGTGCACTGTTTATTACTGAACTGCTGTTTCATGATGAACCTTCTGCCGTCGAATCACCAAGCCAACTTCCCCGTTAGCCGAGTCGAACAGAACTTCATGGGCGCGATTCCAGAACGTCAATATGTGCGGCGCATGGAATCCATGCGAACGCTTCTATCGGCGCGCGAAGGATCCCCGTCCGCAAAATTCCACCTGTTTTGGCCGGTATCCGGGCTGGCAAATTTAAGAGCTTGACCTTCCCATGCGATTGACGCGCACAGTGGCTATATCCAAGTTCTCTGCACCTAGCTACAAGGCACATTTGCTTACCGTTGCGGGGGCAGCACACGTTTGAGTAGTGTTTCCCGTTTAACTTTATTGCAATGCAACAAAGCACCATAACCTTTTAATACTACTGCATTTAAGACCCCTAAATATTGGGGTTTTTACTGACTGAGCCTACAATGGCATAGTTAGAACAATAAAAATATGACAGTACTAGACAAACACCCCGAAAAGAACCTGATTCGCTTGCAGCTGAGTCAAAACATCGTCTTGCAGCATCTGGATCCAGCAAGCATGGCCGAATTAGAGCGCCATTTGGTGATTTCTGACCTCAAAAAATCCGAGATTTTGCTCCACCAAGGTGACCATCAAATGGAGCAGTATTTTATTTTGGATGGCATTTTGAAGCGGATTGTTTCAAGCTCAGATGCAAAAGAAATGATCTTGCGTTTTTCGATCGAAAAAGACATCGAAACCAGCTATGCCGCATGGCGCCTTAAGAAGTCTGCCCCTTACAGCATTGCTTGCGTGACCAAGGCAAGGGTTGCGCGCATGCCCATGAAAAAGTGGACTGAGTTCTTGGAGAATCACGTCCCCCTTAAAGAGGGTTTCGAGTTTGAGGTAATGCGCCTGATGAGTGAAATCATGGCCCATACCATTACCTTGCATATGCTCGATGCGCCAGGCCGCGTCGAGCGCTTTCTGCGTAAGTACGAGAGCCTTTTTGGACTTTTACCCAAAAAGGAGCTTGCAGCCTATTTGAATTTGTCTCCTGAGACCCTAAGTCGCCTAAAAACAAAGCATAAAGACCTATTTGTCTAGTTGTTCTATGGATTTGCCTTTGCCTCCAGCAGGCTCTAACCCTTGTTTTTATTGGAATTAAAGGGAAATTGACGCAAGTCAATGCTGATCTACACCCCCAAGCCTAAGATGCATCCACCTAAATGCAGTTTGTTAATTCCCCTGGGTTTGGGTGCATTTTTAATTGGAGACACAAGACAGAAGCTAAATTGCCTTGCCAACGGAGTGAAGCAATCTAACCAATACAACTTTTATGACAAACGAAAATCAAAACCAAGAACTCACTGACGGATTCCATCTCGTTATCGATGCCCTTAAGGCAAATGACATTGACACCATTTATGGTTTGGTGGGTATTCCCATTACTGATTTGTGCCGCCTGGCTCAAGCTGAAGGCATGCGCTTTATTGGTTTTCGCCATGAGCAGCACGCAGGAAATGCCGCAGCTATTGCCGGTTACATGACACAAAAGCCTGGCATCTGCATGACGGTTTCTGCGCCTGGTTTCTTGAACGGTTTAACCGCCTTGGCCAATGCAACGGTGAACTGCTTCCCAATGATTTTGATTAGCGGCTCGAGTGAGCGCGAAATCGTTGACTTGCAGCAGGGCGATTACGAAGAGATGGATCAGCTGAATGCAGCTAAGCCATATGCTAAAGCCGCTTACCGTATTAATCATGCTGAAGACATTGGCATTGGTATTGCGCGCGCGATTCGTGCTGCGGTATCTGGCCGTCCAGGCGGTGTTTACTTGGACCTTCCAGCGCAGCTCTTGTCACAGACTCTGTCGGTAGCTGAAGCCAAGAAATCGATCTTCAAAGTCATTGACCCAATACCCCGCCAGATTCCTGCAGCCGATGCAGTAGCGCGCGCATTAAACGTACTCAAGGGCGCAAAGCGGCCATTGATTCTGCTGGGCAAAGGCGCTGCATATGCGCAGGCTGACGCAGACATCAAGGCCTTGATCGAAAAATCCGGCATCCCTTACTTGCCGATGTCGATGGCTAAAGGTCTATTGCCTGATAACCATCCGCAATCTGCTTCTGCAGCCCGTTCCTACGTGTTGGCTGAAGCCGATGCAGTACTCTTGATCGGTGCCCGTTTGAATTGGTTGCTCGCCCACGGCAAAGGGAAGACCTGGGGTAAAGAGCGCAAGCAATTTATCCAGATTGATATTCAGGCAAACGAAGTTGACAGCAACGTCCAGATCGATGCACCATTGATTGGCGACATTGGTTCTTGCGTTGGCGAGCTCTTGAAGGGCATCGCTGCGGTACCGAAGCCAAGTGCAGAGTGGATTAGCGCGATCAATGAGAAAAAAGACAAGAACATGGCAAAGATGGCAGAAACACTTGCCAAAGATGCTGTGCCAATGAACTTCCATGGCGCATTGCGCGTGATTCGTGATGTTGTGAAGAAAAATCCTGATATCAATCTCGTTAATGAAGGCGCTAATACGCTCGACTTCTGCCGTTCAATTGTCGATATGTACAAGCCACGTAAGCGCTTTGACTCCGGCACATGGGGCATTATGGGTATTGGTATGGGCTATTCGATTGGCGCAGCGGTTACCAGTGGTTTACCCGTTATCGCAGTGGAAGGTGATAGCGCCTTTGGTTTTAGCGGCATGGAACTCGAGACCATTTGCCGTTACAACTTGCCAATCACTACCGTGATTTTCAATAACAATGGCGTTTACCGCGGCACTGACGTAAACCCAACCGGCGGCGCTGATGTTGCCCCAACCGTATTCGTGAAAAACGCACGCTATGACAAGATGATGGAAGCGTTTGGTGGAATCGGTTACAACGTCACCACCCCACAGGAATTAGAGAAGGCATTGACTGAGGCAATAGCCGCAGGCAAGCCAGCACTAATCAATGCTGTCATTGATGAAGCGGCAGGTACCGAAAGTGGTCGCCTGACTAATCTCAACCCAGCAAGTACTGCCACAAAGAAGTAATTGACTAGTTAAGTCGTACGCAACCCTAAGGAGATTTAATATGAGCAAGCCATTAGACGGAATCCGCATCATCGATTTCACACACGTACAAGCAGGTCCTGCATGTACCCAGTTGCTGGCATGGTATGGCGCGGACGTAATCAAAGTAGAGCGTCCTGGATCTGGTGACGTAACCCGTAGCCAGTTGCGTGATATTCCAGATGCCGATGCCTTGTACTTCACAATGCTCAACGGCAATAAGCGTTCGTTGACTTTGGATACCAAGACAGCAGAAGGCAAAGAAGTGCTGGAGAAGCTAATCAAAGTATCCGATGTAATGGTTGAGAACTTTGGCCCAGGCGCCTTGGATCGTATGGGCTTCTCATGGGAACGCATCATGGAATTGAACCCACGCATGATCATGGCGTCGGTAAAGGGTTTTAGTGATGGCCACTCCTATGAAGATTTAAAAGTGTATGAGAACGTAGCCCAGTGTGCTGGCGGTGCAGCCTCCACCACCGGTTTCTGGGATGGTCCTCCTACCGTATCTGCTGCCGCTTTGGGCGATAGCAATACCGGTATGCACTTGGCGATTGGTATTTTGACCGCACTGATGCACCGTGAGAAGACTGGCCGTGGTCAGAAGGTGGCTTGCTCGATGCAAGACGCCGTATTAAACCTTTGCCGCGTGAAGTTGCGCGACCAGCAGCGTTTGGATCGCGTTGGTTACTTGGAAGAGTACCCACAGTATCCCCATGGCACATTCTCGGACGTTGTACCCCGCGGCGGAAATGCCGGCGGAGGTGGTCAGCCAGGCTGGGTTTTAAAGTGTAAGGGCTGGGAAACCGATCCAAATGCCTACATTTACTTCACCATCCAAGGTCACGCTTGGAAGCCAATTACGGAAGCTTTGGGTCGTCCAGAGTGGGCAACCGATCCTGCTTACATGACTGCAGAAGCACGTCAAGACAAGATTTTTGACATCTTCGCAACCATTGAAGATTGGCTCAAAGACAAGACCAAGTACGAAGCAGTGGATATCTTGCGCAAGTTCGATATTCCATGCGCACCTGTACTGTCGATGAAAGAACTCGCCGCATCACCAGACTTACGTGCAAGCGGTTCGATCGTGGAAGTTGACCACAAGGTACGCGGTAAGTACCTGACAATTGGAAGCCCAATCAAGTTCTCTGATCTGAAAATCGACGTCAAGCCATCCCCAGTTTTAGGTGAGCACACCGATGAGGTTTTAGCTGACCTTGGCTACGGCAAAGATGATATTGCCAAGTTGCACGCGGCAAAAGCAGTTTAATAACAATAAATTAGTTTGATTCTTTAAGGCGCTCCGAGTGAGCGCCTTTTTTATTGCCTTAATTTACCCAAAATCAGCCTAAATCGCACAATGCGAAATCCAGTTTCAGGGCTTGATAACTAGTGGATGCAGGGCCTGTGGGCCGCCTGGAATTCAGGGTAGTGTCGACTGGTAGAATTCGATTAATTCAAAATTTCAATTCTTATTAGGACTACTGTCATGGCAAAAGCACTTGAGGGGGTGAAAATCCTCGATTTCACACACGTTCAATCGGGGCCAACCTGTACCCAATTATTGGCTTGGTTTGGTGCGGATGTAATTAAGGTGGAGCGCTCGGGTGAGGGCGATGCTACCCGCGGTCAATTACGCGATGTACCCGATGCGGATAGTTTGTACTTCACCATGCTGAATCACAATAAGCGCTCGATTACAGTCAACACCAAAACCCCAGAGGGCAAAGATATTCTCGAGCGCTTAATTAAAGAGTGCGACGTCTTGGTTGAAAACTTTGCGCCTGGCGCTTTGGATCGCATGGGTTTTACCTGGGAGCATATTCAGCATCTCAATCCCCGTATGATCATGGCATCGATCAAGGGCTTTGGTCCAGGACCCTATGAAGATTGCAAGGTATATGAAAACGTAGCGCAGTGCGCAGGCGGCTCCGCATCGACCACCGGTTTTGATGATGGCCCGCCGATGGTAACGGGCGCGCAGATTGGCGATAGTGGAACCGGTTTGCACTTGGCCTTGGGTATCGTCACTGCCTTGTATCAACGCACCCACTCGGGTCGTGGCCAGCGCGTACAAGCAGCGATGCAAGATGCCGTACTGAACTTGTGCCGCGTGAAGTTGCGCGACCAACAGCGCCTTGATCGTAACGGCACAATGCAAGAGTATCCACAGTTCCCTAACGGCCATTTCGGTGAGGCAGTGCCTCGCGCTGGAAATGCCTCTGGTGGTGGACAGCCGGGCTGGATTTTGAAATGCAAAGGCTGGGAAATGGATCCCAACTCCTATATTTATGTTGTCGTCCAGGCGGCAGTATGGGAAGCCATTTGTAAAGTGATTGGTAAAGAAGAGTGGATTACCGATCATGACTTTTCATCACCCATGGCGCGATTACCAAGACTCATGCAAATCTTTGGTGAGATCGAAAAATGGACCATGACTAAAACCAAGTTTGAGGTGATGGACATATTGAATAAATACGACGTGCCATGCGGCCCTATCTTGTCGATGAAAGAAATTGCCGAAGAGCCAGCACTGCGCGCTACAGGTACGATTGTTGAAGTTGATCACCCGATTCGAGGCAAGTACTTGACGGTGGGTAACCCCATCAAGTTATCCGATAGCGAAACCGAAGTCACACGCTCCCCATTGCTCGGCGAGCATACCGATGAGATCTTGCAAGAACTGGGATTCAATATCGATGATCTGATCGACTTACGCCACCGAAAAGTGATCTAAATGAAAATCGCCCTGATTGGCAGTCAAGATTTTGGCAAGGCTGCTTTAGAGGCCTTTTTAGAGCGTGGCGACGAGGTGGTTGCGGTATTTTGCCCACCCGATAATCCGAAGGCGACTAAGCCCGAGATTCTGAAGGAAGCAACCCTTGCTAAAGGCCTCGTGCCCTTGCAATTTGCCTCGCTCAAGAGCCTCGAGGCAGCGGATGCGATGCGCAATAGCGGCGCAGATATTTGTGTGATGGCCTATGTGCTGCAATTTGTGCCACAAGAGCTCGCCAAGATACCGCGCTTGGGCACGATTCAATACCATCCCTCATTGCTGCCAAAGTACCGCGGTCCCAGTGCTATTAACTGGGCTATTGCTTTGGGCGAGACCAAGACAGGCCTCACCATATTCCGGCCATCCGATGGTCTCGATGAAGGCGAAGTGATTTTGCAAAAAGAGGTCGCTATTGGCGCAAATGACACCCTAGGATCGGTTTATTTTGATCATCTGTTTCCGCTTGGGGTGCAAGCGCTATTAGAGGCTGCTGATCTGGTTGCTGCTGGTAAGCACCAAGAGATTGTGCAAGATGAGGCGCTAGCCAATTACGAAGGTTGGTTCGATCAAGCGGCCGCCCGTATCCATTGGTCAAACCACATTACGCAGATCCATAACTTGATTCGAGCCTGCAATCCGGCACCTGGCGCTTGGACCATAATGGGCGAACAAAAAGTGCAGATTTACGATGTCAAAAAACACATAACAGCGACTTATGGGGCCGTTAAAGGCAAGCCAGGCCAGATCACAGCGATCGGGTCAGATTCCTTTTTTGTCGCCTGTCACGGCGGGCAGATTGAAGTACTAAAGGCGAAGGCCTCGGCCGGCAAAGTAAACGGCGCAGAGCTGGCTAAAAGCCTTGGCTTAGCGGTAGATCAATTTTTTACTGCCTAAGGAAAAAAGACCCAATAGGTAGTAAGGGTCTTAGATTTCTAAATTATCAATTAGGCGAGTTTTACCCAGCTTGGCTGCGGTAACAATCACGAGTGGCTGACCGCCATCCAAATCGGTTTGGGTTGGTTTAGCTAGATCGCGTTGCTGCCGAATCGCTATGTAGTCGGGCTGCCATCCCCGCGCCTGCATTTGCATCAAGGCATTCGCCTCGATATCCAGTAAAGAGCTTACCGTCTTTTCTTTTAAGCCAAGCACCTGCTCGCGCATCGTGCTTAACTGGCGTTGCAGTGCCGGCGCTTCCGCACGCTCGCTTTCCGAAAGATAGATATTGCGCGAAGACAGGGCTAATCCATCTTCAGCACGAATGGTTTCAGCTGGAACAATATCAACCGGCAAAGCAAATTGACTGGCCATCTGTCGAACGATCATTAACTGCTGATAATCTTTTTTTCCAAAGACTGCGACTCTTGGCTGAACACAGGAAAAAAGTTTTAAAACAACCGTACAGACACCCTTAAAAAAGCCGGGCCGAAATTCACCTTCGAGAATATCGCCCAGTTGCTGGGGTGGATCCACGCGGTATTCTTGAGGCTGTGGATAGAGGTCTTTTTCAGTCGGAGCAAATAAAATGTAGACCCCTTCTTGCTCGAGTTTATCGATGTCAGCCTGCATGGTTCTAGGATAACTATCAAAGTCTTCATTGGGACCAAATTGCAGGCGGTTTACAAAAATACTGGCCACTACCGGATCGCCGTGTTGGCGCGCTAAGCGCATTAAAGATAAATGACCTTCGTGCAGATTGCCCATGGTGGGCACAAATGAGGTGCGATTTTGACCCCGCAAATGGTCACGTAACTCATTGATATCGCTAATTATTTTCATGCGCTGGGGGTGTAGGCCAGGCGCACGTAAATTGGCGCATAGGGCTCAGCTTGGGTAATCTCCACCAAGGCCTCTCGCGACAGTTCGAGCATAGCGATGAAATTCACAATCACAACAGGCACGCCATTGCCTGAGGCAATGGCATCTTCAAACAATTCACTGAACTCAACAAAGCGCGTGCTTTGCAGGCGACGCAAAATGCGGGTCATAAAATCACGCACCGATAGGGTTTCACGGGTAATGGTGTGGTGCTGATTTAATTTTGCTCGGTGCAGCACATCGCGCCAGGCCATTTGCAAGTCCTCTAAATTGACTTCAGGCCAAGTGACTGCCACCGTTGTATCGACATAGCCGTGGGCGATTTGGAAGTCACGTCCTTGTTGCGGAATTTGGTCTAGCTCTTGCGCGGCTAATTTCATGCGTTCGTATTCAAGTAATCGACGCACTAGCTCTGCCCGCGGATCATCCACCTCTTCTTCGCTATCGGCCTTTTTCATCGGCAGAAGCATGCGCGATTTAATTTCAATCAGCATCGCGGCCATCAGCAGATACTCTGCAGCGAGCTCTAAATTGGTGTGGCGAATTTGATCAATGTAGGTCAAGTATTGGGATGTGACCTGTGCCATCGGAATATCCAGCACATTGAAATTCTGTTTTCGAATCAGGTAGAGCAGTAAATCGAGTGGACCTTCGAAGGCCTCGAGAAAAACCTCAAGCGCATCTGGTGGAATGTACAGGTCAGTCGGGAGCTTAAAAAGGGGCTCGCCATACAGCTTGGCAAAAGCCTCCGACATACCATCGGTAACGGAAGGTGTGCTGTCGAGTAAGCTAGCGACAGGCTGGGCCAACGGGTCATTCATTGGAATAAACGTATGCCCGTTGTTTGACTTTGGCAGCATTTAAGCGGCGCTGCTCATCAATGCTGATTGGCTCTTTGTCCCAAAGGAGGGCGCGCCCAGCTTGTTGGTCTTGCTCCAAGGTGGGTTTAGCCGCTTTGAGTTTTTCAAGAAATAGGGTGACGTCAGACTGGTATTTACGCATATCAATACTTAATTCTCAATAAATTCAATAACTTATAAAATCCCACCGAACTGGGCAACCCTCA
>JBIPON010000145.1:0-4632 GCA_044379065.1 Polynucleobacter sp.
CGATTCCAATTTGGTAATGGTGGAAATTTCCCCTTCACCACATTGATCGATAAAAATGTCCCGGTTAAAACCATCGCGATCATCAACGTTAATTTGATGCACGCCATGCTGGTGCCATTGGATTCACCAATTAAAAAAATTGATGATTTCAAAAACCGGAAAGAGCCAGCCACAATCGGTTTAGTGACAGGATCTTCTGCCGAGTTCTATATCCAGGCTGCAGCTAAGGCCCACGGCCTTGTCATCGGCAAAGATATTATTTTGAAGAATATGCCTCCAGGCGAGCAAATGGCCATGCCTAAGGGTATTGATGCTGTTGTTCCATGGGATCCAACCCCAACCATCATGGTGAAGGAGCGTAAAAATGCGCGCATCATTAACGACAGCTATCCATACAATATTTACGGCTCATCATTTTATGTACGCCAAGAAGTTATTGATAACGCACCAGACGTAGTACAGGCGTTTACAGATGCAATTGTTGAAGCCACCCTATGGATACGGAAAAATCCGGATGCCGCAGTGAAGGCGATGCAAGAAGATCCAAACTTGAAGAACTTCTCTGCTGAAATTCTGCGTGAACAGATCAATATGTATAACAACTTGGATAAGCCAACCTACCTTTATCCAATTCCATTGTTCTGGGGACGCGCTAATGAGCCTATTTATGATTGGCTCTTCGATAATAAGCGTATCCAAAATAAGACTACCGCCGCAACCTTTGCAGCAGCTGTGGACGCGCGCTTTATGGACAATACCTTTAACAAAGTAGGATGGGCAGTGCCAAAATTGCCACCATTCCTGCCTGCCAACTGGTCTGCTCCAATGGATAAAATCCCTTACCCAAGGTATTCGACCCCGCTGAATACGACCAAGCCACAGCCGTTCCCTGAAAAAGGTGACTTAACTAAAGATTGGTCATTTGACAATAAGGCGTTTAAAAAATAATGAATTACCTCCGCTCTCTTCTGCAATTCCGGCGTTTGGTTTTATTGGCGATACTACTGGCTAGCTGGGAGTTTGCTAGCCGGTATCTGTTAGATAAAACTCAGGCAACGCTATTACCGCCGCCTTCAGGCGTTTTTAATGGCGCCATGGAGTTAAGTGCGTCTGGAGAGTTGTGGAGGCATGTGCGCGATAGCTTAAGGCGGGAATTTATTGCCTTTTGCTATGCGAGCGTGGCAATTCCACTGGGAATTGCCATGGGCTGTTTTAAATGGCTCAATGAACAAGTGGATCCGATCATTGAGATACTTCGACCTATTCCTCCGATCGCTTGGATTCCATTAAGTATTCTTTGGTTTGGCGTAGGCAATGTACAAAATCAGTTCATTATCTTTTTGGGCATATTTTTCCCCATTCTGTTAAATACAATTGATGCTGTAAAGAATGTCGAGCCGAGCTTGATTCGTGCAGCGCGTTGTTTAGGAGCTGGTAATTGGGGTGTAATTACCCGCGTGATCCTGAGGGCCGCTCTGCCGCAGATTACGACTGGTATTCGGATTGGCTTGGGGGTTGGCTGGATGGCTTTGGTGGCAGCAGAACTCGTTGGTGCAAACTCTGGTCTTGGCTTCCTTATTAATGATGCCCGCACCGTTTTACGTACCGATTTTATTTTGACTGGAATGTTGGCAATTGGCCTCATTGGTCTTTGCCTCGATCGCATGATTCGGTACAGTGCGAAGACCCTGATGCCTTGGGCTAGATCTTTAAACTCATAAATAGAATAAGAAAATGCTTGCACTCAAAGTCGAAAATGTAAGAAAGATATACCCATCGCTGAATGCGAAAGGGCAAGAGGTACTGGCACTTGACCATGTTTCTTTGGAGGTAAACAAAAATGAGTTTTACTCCATCTTGGGTCATAGCGGCTGTGGGAAAACAACCCTGTTGAATTTAATTGCTGGGTTTGAGGTGCCAACGGAGGGTTATATCGAATGCGCAAATCAACGCGTTACTAGCCCTGGCGCAGATCGTGCGATGGTTTTCCAGGACTACGCTTTATTCCCTTGGCTTACCGTTTATGAAAACATTGCGTTTGGTCTCAAAATTAAGGGAATGGCTAGCGCTGAGATCAAAAAAATCGTTGACCATTTCGCTAGCCTAGTTGGACTAAGCCAATTTGTTCAGCACTATCCTCATCAACTCTCTGGAGGTATGCGGCAACGTGTATCGATTGCCAGGGCGATGGCAGTCGATCCCACTGTATTGCTGATGGATGAGCCCTTTGCGGCTTTAGATGCACAAAACAGGGCAATGATGCAATCTGAAATGATCCGCATCCTCAATGAAGAAAGCAAAACTGTTGTTTTGGTCACGCACAGCATTGAAGAGGCAATCAATTTATCGGATGTGATTGTTGTGATGACGCGTAGACCTGGCCGTATCAAAAGTATTATTCGAGTGCCGAAGCCTCGAAAAATGATTGAAGATTCGCCTGAGTATTTGGTTGTCAGAAAGCAAATTCGCGATCTTATTTCTGGAGAGCACGACGATAGCGTGACTATGTGATCGAATTTAGCTGGATTACAGCAAGCATTCTTTTATTTTCAGCCGCTCTCGGCGGCCTTATTCGTCGCCTGAGTGGATTTGGCGGGGCACTCATCATGTCGCCCCTGCTGATGTGGTTTTTCCCAGTTCCCTTTTTTATTCCCATTGTGATGTCCGCCGAACTGCTTGGCGGACTATGGCTCTCTACCCAATGGAAGGTCAATAAAGAGGATATTCCCAGTCTATATCGAATGTGGATCTTGGCTGCAGTATTGCTGCCCTTGGGTATTTTTTTGGGTGAGGCCGTTCCGATCACCGTGCTCAAAGTTACCACTGGAATTGTGGTGATTGCGTTTTCTATATTTCTACTAATTCGCGTCAATTTAGCCATCAAGCTCTCCGCATTTCGGGACTTTCTTGCTGGTGGCTTATCCGGCTTACTCTTGGGCTCATGCGGCATTGGTGGCCCCCCGGTAGCACTCTATTTAAATGCCAGCGGCCTTCAGTTTGAGCGCTCAAGGGCATTGTTATCCCAATTTGTTTCTGGCGTCTGTTTGCTGGCAATTGTTGCCGCGAGCCTATTGGGAGGAGGGATTGCTTGGCTGCCTTGGCTCTTATTTGCGCTACCCGCCTATTTTTTCGGCATGTACTTGGCCAAAGCCTTGCTGCAGCGGCGAGAACTGTCCGCTAGTTTTATTAAAAAGTTTTGCTTGTATCTACTCATTGTGAATGCAGCATTTAACTTGGCCGTGCTGGCCGTGCTATGACGGGGATCTGGACTGCATAAATGATCTGGATATGCTTAAGTCCATCGATCCTGAACCGTATATCATTGGAATAATTCCTATTTTTTGTACCTTATGGCTACCTACAATACTGAAACCGTTCTCTCGATTCACCATTGGAACGATACCCTGTTTAGCTTTACCACCACCCGCCATCAAGGCCTGCGCTTTCGTAATGGCCACTTCTTAATGATTGGTCTGGAAGTCGATGGCAGGCCCTTAGCTAGAGCCTATAGCGTGGCCAGCCCCAACTATGCTGAGCACCTGGAGTTTTTAAGTATTAAGGTGCCCGATGGCCCTTTAACCTCCCGTTTGCAGCACATCAAAGTGGGCGATCCCATTTTGGTCAGCGAAAAGTCGGTAGGCACCCTGGTGATTGATGACCTCAATCCCGGCAAACACCTCTACCTCTTTAGTACCGGAACTGGTTTAGCTCCCTTTATGAGCATCATTCGGGACCCCGATACCTATGAGCGCTTTGAGAAGGTGGTCCTTATCCATGGGGTACGCCTTGTTAGCGAACTCGCCTATGGCGAGTACATCAAGAACGAATTGACCCAAGATGAGTACATTGGCGAGCTCGTGCAGAAGCAGCTGATTTATTACCCCACCGTGACTCGGGAGGCATTTAAGCAAACCGGGCGTCTCACCACCGCCATTGAGTCGGGTCAGCTCTTTAAAGACATTGGTTTGCCACCCCTAGATCCGAAAACCGATCGTGGCATGATTTGCGGCAGCCCCGCCATGCTCAAAGAAACCTGCGCGATGTTAGATGCCAGGGGCTTTGTAGTCTCTCCTAGCCTGGGGCAACTCGGGGACTACGTCTTTGAGCGGGCGTTTGTGGAGAAGTAGGTCGGCAGTGGTGCGCTTGAGCCTGCCTAAAAAATGATATTAGGGGATTACTCGTATTGCATCTCTTTTATACGCTTGTAAAGTGAGTCTATCTTTTAAATGTTCTTACTGGAGTCATGAAATGGATAAAGATTTAAAGCGTACGTTTTTAAAGCCAGCGTTGCTATCGGTAGGGGCTTTGATAACGGCACTGGGTATTGGTGTGTCACACGCCCAAACCTACCCCAACAAACCCATTACATTAGTGGCGCCATATGCTGCTGGTGGTGACAGCGACTTCTCCGGCAGAAATCTCGCGGCATCTGTCACCAAGTTTATTGGGCAGCCAGTGGTTGTCACTAACATCCCAGGCGCTTCAGGCACGATTGGTTCGCAACGGGTTAGAACTTCAACCCCAGATGGATACACTTTATTAGTATCGCGTGGAGGCTCTCAAGCGATTACTCCGGCGCTGGATAGCAGCACGCCCTATAAGTGGAACGACTTTACGTTCATCACATTATTG
>JBIPON010000146.1:0-4627 GCA_044379065.1 Polynucleobacter sp.
GTCGATGCATCACTATTAGGCAAGGAAGTTTGCGCCAATGCGCCGGTGGCGATTGCGCTGTTAGCCACGAAGAATAATGCGACGCGCCGCAGGTACTGAAAAAAATGGAGGGTATTCATATTGAGATCTGCTTTCTGTATGGGTTAGCGCCGAAAGCCGCCGAAGTGGCCGCCGCCAAAACCGCCACGTCCACCACCATAGCCACCGCGATCACCACCAAAACCGCCGCGGTCACCGCCAAAGCGGTCTTGATTGGCATCCGAGCGGGCTTGGCTTCGTAAGGCGTTCTCCTGCAGACTTTCCCGATCGACATTGGGGTTCGCTTTGTCTTGCGCTGCATCGGCGCGTGCCGATTGATTTAACTGGCTCGCCTGCTGGCGCTCCTGACTGGTGGCATTTTTTTGAAAGTCACTGTTTGCGCGTTGACCCAATTGCTTTGCATCTTGCTTTTGTTGCGCCGATGCATTGTTCTTCCAGTCATTAGCCAAACGCTGCTGATTCTGAATGCTACTCGGGCCAATAATTCCACGATTAGGCCGGATCGTATCGCTGGTGTTATTCACATTGATCGTGCCATTACTCCAGCTGGGGGTTGACCAAAAATCAGCACCAATAGCCATGCCAACACCAAAGGACATCATGCCCCATGCAGGGTTGTAGGCTGGGTATGGCGGATAATCAGCGTAAGGCCACGGTCCATAAACGTCATTGGGGTTATAGGCTGGAACATAGACCACTTGGGTGCTAGCCGGCATGATCAAGATGTTGGAATTGGGATCATTGACTACGGTCATCTGTGTATTGGTTTTTAAAGTGCCCGCTTGCTGTGCCCGCTTACGTAAAGCTTGCACTGCTTTCATCGTATCGGCCGACTGCAATTTGTAGGCATTGCCTAAATTTTGCGTCCACTCTAAATTACTGCCCATCATGTTGAAGGCCTGCGGAAAGGAAATGAGCGATTTCACGCTATCGTTCCACGTTTGCGTCTTTAAGGCATTTTGCAAGGCAGCTCCACTGAGGCTAGCATTGCTACGCCTCCAGTTATACGCTTCCGCAATTTCTAGAGGATAGGTCGAACCTAGCAACATGAGGGATAAGAGAGAATCGGGGTAAAGCGCAATCGAGGAAACCAGCGATTGTAATTGCTGCTGCGAAAATGCCGGGGACTGCGCTTGACCAGGGTCGTATGCACTTTGCATATACGACTGCCCTTCGTTAGGCATAGTGCTGGTATTCGATGCACAGCCCACCAAGAATGCCGATGTGCTCAGCGCAGTGGTAGCCAATACGGCCAATCGGGTAATTCGCAAAATAAAACCCCCTTAATTGCAAGTAGGGTCTTATTTTGTCATGAATTTGGCGATGCGCAAAGAGATGCTTTAGGCCTTTTGATTGACTCGCTGCATCAAGGCTTCGGCGCTTTCTTTGCGCTCACTGTAGCGATCTACCAAGTAGTTTGCATTACCCCGAGTCAGCAAGGTAAATTTATACAATTCTTCGAGTACATCCACCACGCGATCGAAATAAGCGGAAGGCTTCATGCGGTCGTGCTCATCAAATTCCAGGAAGGCTTTCGCAACCGACGATTGATTGGGGATCGTAATCATGCGCATCCAGCGGCCAAGAACACGCATCTGATTAACCGCATTAAATGATTGCGAGCCACCACAAACTTGCATCAATGCCAAGGTCTTACCTTGGGTTGGGCGAAGAGCGCCGATGCTAAGGGGTATCCAATCGATTTGCGCTTTCAGAATACCGGTCATGGCGCCGTGGCGTTCGGGTGAGCACCACACCATCCCTTCAGACCACTCGGAAAGTTGTCGCAGTTCCGCTACTTTGGGGTGGGTTTCCGGAGCATCATCAGGCAAAGGCAAACCACTCGGATTGAAGATCCTCACCTCGCCCCCCATTAGGGTAAGGATACGAGCAGCCTCTTCCGTGAGTAGCCGACTAAAAGAACGTGTCCGCAGTGATCCATAGAGCAATAAAAAACGTGGCGCATGGGAAGGCTGAGGTTGTTGCAATTGAGCTGCGCTTGGAATGGCAAAGCTAGCTGTATCGAGCTGCGGCAAATCAGTGATCGTGGTGGCATCAAATGAAGTCATGGCCGCCACTTATTTACCATCGCCACTAAGGAAAGCATGACGGGCACTTCCACTAAAACACCCACTACTGTAGCTAAGGCAGCGCCTGAGTTCAGGCCAAATAAGGAAATCGCTACCGCTACTGCGAGTTCAAAAAAGTTGGATGTGCCAATCAAACACGCTGGGCCTGCTACATCATGCGGCAACTTCAATCGTTTAGCAGCCCACCAACTAATGAAGAAGATGCCATAGGTTTGCAAAATGAGTGGGATTGCAATCAAGACAATGACGAGGGGCTTCTCAATAATCGTATTCGCCTGAAATGCAAAGAGCAATACGACGGTTGCGATCAAACCGACAATCGACCAGGGTTTGAGTTTCGCAACGAAGTATCCTACCGCATCGGGCGAGCGCTTAGCCAATACAAAGCGGGTTGCAATGCCCGCTAATAAAGGCAACACCACATACAAGATGGTCGAAATCAGGAGCGTTTCCCACGGCACCGTCACATCGGTAACGCCCAATAGAAAAGCAGCAATCGGGGCAAAAGCAACCACCATAATCAAATCATTTACGGACACCTGCACTAAGGTGTAGTTGGCATCGCCCTTCACCAATTGGCTCCAGACAAATACCATCGCAGTACACGGCGCAACACCTAATAAGATCATGCCGGCGATGTACTCATGAGCTGACTGGGGATCTACCCAAGGTGCAAAGATGTATTGGAAGAAGAGCACGCCTAATGCAGCCATCGTGAACGGTTTAACTAGCCAATTAATCACAAGCGTTAACAGCAGGCCTTCGGGCTTTTTACGAATGTCCTTTACAGCGCTCCAATCAATTTGAATCATCATCGGGTAAATCATGATCCAAATGAGGACAGCAACCACAAGATTGACGTGTGCAAACTCAATCAGTGCAATCGCCTGAAACACCCCTGGAATGAGTAAGCCCAGCACTACGCCAGCAGCGATGCCAAGACCAACCCAGATCGTCAAATACCGTTCAAATAAACCCACCTTTAGACCTTCGCTAGTTTTTTGAGTTCGCTCTGAATGCTGAGTGCATCGAGTTTTTCAAGGGGAAGCTCAACCAACATATCAATGCGTTTTTTTAGGCCAATCATCACATTCCGAAATGCCTTGCGCTTGTCTTCATCGGTGCCGCTCACTTGCGATGGGTCCGGAAAGCCCCAGTGCGCTGTAGCTGGGTTGCCAGGCCAAATGGGGCAAACTTCACCAGCCGCGTTATCACATACCGTAATAATGAAATCCATCTTCGGCGCATCCGGCAAGGCGAATTCATCCCAGTTTTTAGAGCGCAGTTTGTTGTTGTCGTATCCCAGTTCGCCTGCGATCTCAGCAGCAAACGGATTGACTCGGGTGCCTGGCGTAGATCCCGCCGAATAACCAATAAAACGACCGCTCGGGTGAGTTGAAGCCAAAGCCTCGCCTAAAACAGAACGTGCTGAGTTATGGGTACACAAAAAAAGAATGTTGTAGGGCTTCATTGGGCTTTTGCCTTTCGAGTAAGGGGTTTGGGATGACAGGATTGACCGCCGCAGCAGTTATCCAGCAGAAATTCAACTAGGGCTGAGGTGTGAACCGCATTGGGTCGGTAAATTAAATTACGGCTTTGGCGCTCTTGCGTAATCAGGTGGGCTTGCATTAACTCTTTTAAATGAAAGCTCAAGGTAGCATTGGGGATGCCCAGCATTTCGTGGATTTGCGTTGGGGTTAAACCAACATCGCCTTTTTGCACAATCAGACGAAATACATTGAGCCTGGATTCTTGCCCTAAGGCGAGAAATGCGTTGACTGCATCGGTATTTTTCATATTTCCATGATAATGGAAATATATGACAAATGCGTGACAGCAATAAAACAAAGGGCTATGACGATCGCATAGCCCTTTTATGGTCGACGTAAAGCCGCTTAGCTTTTAAGCGCCTTACCGTTGAGCTGACCGCCCCAGCTAAACACCGAGTTCGCAATACTACCGATGTCTTTTGCCATGCGCTTGGGTGACTGCGCAATCATGGGCTTCAAATTGCTCAGCATTTTCTTTGCTTTCTTTTGATCGACTTTTTTGTGGATCAAATTAGCATCCGGCAAATCAGGCGCACTGCTTTTTGGCGGCAGCAAGGTGGCCAAGGAAATGGAATCCATATACATCTCCATCTTGACTGCCAGATCACGCCAAATCGCCCCGTCCATACCATCCACTAGAGATCCCTTGGTGTGATCCACTGCGCGCATGATGTCGCCAATCGAGACCTCATGGGGCTGGCGTGTTAACCAATATCCACCGCCTGGGCCTTTGTGGCTGTCAATCAATTGGGCGGTCTTCAGATTACTGAAAATCTGCTCTAAGTAGGAAACAGAAATATCGGTCTGCTTGCTGATGTTTTGCAAATTAATCGCATACTTACCTTGGGATTGGCTCGCCAAACTAACCAAGGCCTCGACGGCATAACGACTTTTCGTGGTGATTTTCATATTCATCTACTCCTTGTGGATTTCGATAAATACACTTTA
>JBIPON010000147.1:0-4626 GCA_044379065.1 Polynucleobacter sp.
ATCTTAAATATGGGGCCCAGCATTTTGTTTGAAATGGATCATGCTCAAATTGTGATTAGCTCAGAACGAGTTGAGCCTTATGACATTGCTGTCATGACTAGCTTAGGCATTGAGTTGCAATCTAAAACGTATTTACTGCTCAAGTCCAGAATGTATTGTCGCCCTGTTTTTTTTCCATTTAGCAAAGGCTTTATTGAATGCGATTCTGATCAAGGCGGGCCCACCAGCTCAAATTATGATTGGTTTGATATTAAGCACATTAGGCGTCCAATTTATCCACTAGATGTGAAAAGTCTAGCCTAATTTATACAGTATTGAACATGCTATCTATTTTTAGTTTCAATGAATTCATTGCTCTGATCTTTTTTTGTGCTGCGATGACATTCTCTCCTGGTCCAAACACCATGCTTACAACTGCCATCGCAACGAACGAGGGATTACGACGCACTCTCCCCTTTGCCTGTGCTGTCCCATTTGGATGGCTAATGATTATGCTTGCCTGTGGTTTTGGGATAGGCGCTTTAGTCGCAGAAATCCCCAGTATTCGTCTTGGAATCAAAATATTAGGTTGTGCCTATTTAATTTGGTTAGCTCTAAAACTTTGTAAAAGTAAACAGATTCATGAAGTCAATCCCGCTAGGCTCAACATGGGATTCACTAAAGGCGTATTCATTCAATTTCTGAATATCAAAGTCTGGCTATTGGCCATTACCATTATGGGATCTTGGATTCTTTATGCGGAGGGTCAACCAAGTACAAACCCGAACGAACGACTCATGATGGCTTGTGTTGTGGTGATGTTCTTTGCGTTTGTGAGCAATATGAGCTACGCCCTGGCTGGAGCTCTATTCAAGACCTGGCTGGGAACTGGCAAACGCCTCGTCATCTTTAATTACTTCTTAGCCGCACTATTGATCGCTACTGCTATTTGGACTTTAAGTATTTAACTGACTAGGTATTTAATTTAAAGTGGCAAGCAACAAAATGTCCGGGCGAAGTTTCTTCTAATTTAGGCTCCTCTACCTTGCAACGCTCTTGAGCATAGATGCAGCGGGTATGAAAATGACAGCCGCTTGGGCGATTGATTGGACTTGGAACATCACCGCCCAGTACAATTTGCTTGCGTTGATGCTTGGGGTCAGGAATCGGCACTGCTGAGAGCAAGGCTTCTGTATAGGGATGAGATGGGTGATTAAACAGTTCTGCTGTTTCTGCTAGCTCAACAATACGTCCTAAATACATCACTGCAATACGATGGCTAATGTGCTTGACAACGGCTAGGTCATGCGCAATAAATAGATATGAGACACCGAATTCTTTTTGTAAATCACCCAGAAGATTAATTACTTGAGCTTGAACGGATACATCTAGGGCAGATACTGGCTCATCACACATGATGAGCTTTGGTTTTACTGATAGCGCTCTAGCGATTCCCAAGCGTTGGCGCTGCCCGCCTGAGAACTCATGCGGGTAGCGTAACATTTGATCGGGGCGCAAACCGACCAAGGCAAAAAGATCACGTACCCGCTCTCGGCCCTCGGCTTGAGAGAGTTTCTCAAAGTTTCGCAAAGGCTCCGAAACAATATCGGCAGCTCGCATACGCGGATTCAAAGAAGAGTACGGATCTTGAAAAACCGCTTGAATTTCTTTTCTATAGGGCCGAATTTGAGATCGCGTCAGTTGATCAATGCGCTCCCCCTTCCAATAAATCTCGCCAGCGCTAGGATCCATTAAGCGCAAAATGGTACGTCCAACAGTGGATTTACCGCAACCACTCTCACCTACCAATCCTAACGTCTCACCTTCGTATATCGAAAAGCTGACCCCATCAACTGCGTGAACATAACCCGCAATGCGGCTCAATACTCCCTTGCGGATAGGATAGTGTTTACATAAATTTTTGAGCTCTAAGAGCTTATTTTTACTCATGCACTAGCCCCATGAGTTACAGGATTCCAGCAGGCAACCCAATGTGCATTGCCATGATCTTTGAGAACTGGAGACTCCTGAGTGCAGCGCTCAGTAGCAGATGAACAGCGTGGAGCAAAAGCACAACCCACAATCTCGGTTCGCATGGAAGGAACCATGCCAGGAATTTCTACTAAGCGTTTAGACGCGGCATCATCTAAGCGTGGCATAGAATTTAAAAGGCCCAATGTATAAGGGTGCATTGGCTTTCCAAATAAATCGAACACATTTGCTTCTTCAACCTTACGACCGGCATACATCACCACTACGCGCTGCGCCATTTCAGCAACAACGCCCAGATCATGGGTGATTAAAATAATCGCAGCCCTAGTACGATCCCTCAGTTCGCGCATTAAATTGAGAATTTGCGCCTGAATCGTTACATCTAAAGCAGTCGTGGGCTCATCGGCAATCAAGATTTCGGGATCACAAGCCAATGCCATGGCAATCATGATGCGCTGGCGCATACCACCCGAAAGTTGATGAGGATATTCATCGATCCGACTTTCTGGCTCAGGAATATTAACCATCTTAAGTAGCTCTAGAATTCGGCTTCTAGCCTCTTCCTTAGTGCAATGACGATGCAACTCGAGCACTTCTCCTATTTGCCTGCCTATGGTAAGCACTGGATTGAGAGAAGTCATTGGCTCCTGGAAGATCATAGAGATCTTATCGCCACGGATGTCGCGCATCTCTGCATCGGAGAAATCCAGTAGATCTTTGCCGTGAAAACGAATCGAGCCAGAAACAATCTTTCCTGGAGGCGAAGCAATTAAACGCAGAATGGATAAAGAGGTGACGCTTTTACCGCAGCCCGACTCTCCAACAATTGCCAGAGTCTCGCCCTCGGACACGGAAAAAGAGACGCCATCTACAGAACGAACCACTCCATCACGTGTATAAAAATACGTACGTAAATCTGTAACTTCTAAAATCGGTTTTCCAGTCGTTTGACTCATCGCCTACATTCTCCTCGATAAGCGAGGATCTAAAGCATCGCGCAAACCATCACCTAAGTAGTTGACCGCTAACACCGTTGCCGAAAGAAAAATAGAAGGAAACAAAATCAGATAGCCAGCAATCTGAAAAAGGCTACGTGACTCAGCCATAATATTCCCCCAACTCGGAATATTGGGCGGAGTGCCAGCACCAATGAAAGACAAAATTGCTTCAGTAATCATTGCAGAGGCGCAGATATAGGTTGCTTGGACTAGCAACGGTGCCGCTATATTGGGAAGAATATGTCGCAATAACGTTTTTATCAAAGGCGTCCCAGAAGCGGCTGCAGCTTCCACATAAGGCTGCTCTCGCAAGCTTAAAACTAAGCTTCGGACAAGACGCACTACCCTAGGAACCTCTGCCAAGGTAATTGCGAGAATGACGTTCTCGATACTTGCCTTGGTTAAGGCCATCAATGCAATCGCTAGCAAAATAGATGGGATCGACATCAATCCATCCATGATGCGCATCACAATCGGATCCAACCACCTCACAAAGCCTGTGACTAAGCCGATGGCCATGCCAATTGCCGTACTTAAAATCGCGACAGCAACACCTACCGTCAGAGAAACGCGTGCGCCATACATGACCCGACTGTATACATCACGCCCCAATGCATCAGTACCAAACCAATTGTCCCAACTTGGAGGCTTCAAGCGATTCAAAGGAGTGACCGCCTGAGGATCTACTGTAGCCAAGTAAGGTGCGAAAATGGCAATAAATCCCATCAAGATTAAGGTGACAGCCCCAATGACAGCAAAGGGATAGCGTTTAAAGAGCGCAGGTAGCTTAGCTCTAAAAAATTGATTCACATTAAAGAGTCTGCCCGACCAATCGGCGGAGTTTAAGCTTGAATGATTGCTTATTGTCATTAGTAGCGAATCCGCGGATCAAAGAAGACGTATGACAGATCAATGAGGAGATTAATGATCACATAGGTCGCCGAAAAAATGAGAATGACACCTTGAATGATGGGATAGTCACGACGCAAAATGGCATCGACAGTTAATCTTCCGATACCCGGGATAGCAAAAACGGTTTCGGTAACAACCGCACCTGAGATCAATAAACCAATGCCAATGCCAATCACCGTAATAATGGGTACAGCGGCATTTTTAAGTGCATGACGAATCATGATGTCATGCTCTTTTAAGCCCTTTGCTTGAGCTGTACGAATATAGTCCTGTGACAAAACATCCAAAACGCTGGCACGCGTAATGCGGGCAATTAGAGCCGCATAAACTGTTCCCAAGGCCAAGCTAGGCAAAATTAAATGGCGGAACCAAGGCCAAATACCCTCACTGATGGGTCGATAACCTTGTACTGGTAACCACTGTAATTGCAATGAAAAAAGTAGGATCAAGAGATAGGCGAGAACAAAGACAGGCAAAGAAAATCCAAGCACCGAAAATCCCATGATGGTGTGGTCTAACTTACTCTCTGCACGGGCGGCTGCAATAGCACCCAAAGGCACAGAAGTCACAATAGCAACAATTAAGGTGCAAATTGTTAAGGATAAAGTGGGCTCTACTCTCTGAGAAATTAATTTAGATACAGGTAGATTACTAAAAATAGAGGTGCCAAAGTCGCCATGCAAAAGCGCCCAAACCCAATTTCCAAATCGCACTAAAAAAGGTTGATCTAATCCTAAGGATTGAC
>JBIPON010000231.1:0-4610 GCA_044379065.1 Polynucleobacter sp.
GGGCACAGCAAACTGCAATGTCATTTGTGCCCATAATTTAGTCGCTTGATCTAAAACGAGGACAAGACAGGCCAAGCTGAGCCAGCCATAAAAGCGGCGCTTATTGTTGGAGTCGGGCTTGGCGCTCACAGCAATCTGATTTGGTTAGGCGAATGCACGGTGCTCACCAGTGCCAAATAAATTGCTGACGCAGCGACCGCAAAGTTCGGGGTGTGTAGGATCTGCCCCCACATCTGCGGTATGGTGCCAACAGCGACCACATTTTTTGTATTGGCTTGCGCGGACCAGAACCTCCAGCCCCGCTTTGCTGAGTTCAATATTGGCACTGGACGTGATAGTGACAAAGCGCAGATCATCTTCCAGGGAATGCAGGATGGCAAAGTCGACATCATCGACTTTGATGGTCAGCTCTGCTTGCAGTGAGGAGCCAACATGACCTGCTTCGCGTTCAATTTCAATGGCCTTGGTCACCTCCGAGCGAATCTCCCGAATGCGGTTCCATTTAGCAAGCAACTCGGTGCCTTTGGCGATATCGGGGAATACGCCAAACTCTTCGATGAAGATGGATTGCTTGCCTTGATTCTGAGACCCATGGGGAAAGGATGTCCACGCTTCTTCTGCAGTAAAGGAGAGGAAGGGGGCCAGCCATTTCAGCAGATTGCGGGTAATGTGGAATAACGCATTTTGCGCCGCACGTCGCTCTTTGGAATTAGGCGCGCTGGTATAGAGGCGATCTTTAAGAATATCCAAGTAAAAGCCGCCAAGGTCTTCTGAGCAGAAGGTCAGCATGCGTACCACTGCAGGTTGGAATTCATAGGCCTGGTAGTGCGCCTGAACCTCTTCTTGCAATTGATTTGCCAAAGCGACTGCATAGCGGTCAATCTCCAACCACTCTGCGCTCGGCATGCTGTGCTGGGTTGGATCAAAGTCAGCCAAGTTCGCCAGCAAGAAACGCAAGGTGTTGCGCATGCGGCGATAGCTTTCAACTACCCGTTTCAAGATCTCGTCGGAGATCGTCATCTCGCCCGAGTAGTCGGTAGAGGCAACCCAAAGACGGATGATTTCAGCGCCTAATTTATCGGCCACCTGTTGCGGGGCGATCACATTGCCAACCGACTTGCTCATTTTGCGACCTTGGCCATCGACCGTGAAGCCGTGGGTCAGTAGTGCCTTGTAGGGCGGCTTACCATCGAGCATGGCGCCTGTAAGGAGTGATGAGTGAAACCAACCGCGGTGTTGGTCTGAGCCCTCTAAATACAAATCAGCCAAACGGCCATCGGCGTTTTCAGCTTCGGGACGATAGAGCTCATTGCGGTGTGAGCCACGAATCACATGCCAGTGGGTTGTCCCCGAATCAAACCAAACATCCAAGGTATCCCGGTTCTTTTCATAAAGAGCGGCTTCTTCACCCAGCAATTCAGCCACATCGAGTTTTTGCCAAGCCTCAATGCCGCCTTGCTCAACGCGCTTGGCAACTTCTTCCAAGAGCTCGGCTGTGCGGGGGTGTGGCTCACCCGTTTCTTTATGAACCAAGAAGGCCATCGGTACGCCCCATTGGCGTTGGCGCGACAAGGTCCAGTCTGGGCGGTTAGCAATCATGCTGTGCAGGCGTTGCTTGCCCCAAGCAGGATAGAACTGCGTATTGTTGATGCCTTCGAGTGCCGCCTCACGCAAACTCGCTTTGCCATCGGCTGGTTTTTTATTCATGCTGGCGAACCACTGTGAGGTGGCGCGATAAATGATCGGCGTTTTGTGACGCCAGCAATGCATATAGGAGTGGCTATACGACTTGTCTTTTAAAAGACTGCCCGCACTGCGCAGCGCTTCTACGATTTTCGGGTTGGCTTTCCAGACAAATTCATTAGCAAATAGGGGTAGCCAGGATGCATAGACTCCATTGCCCATCACTGGATTCAGAATATCCTTATCGACCAAGCCATTGGCTTTGCATGACTTAAAGTCTTCCTCGCCATAGGCGGGTGAGCAGTGAACCAGACCTGTACCGGTATCGAGCGTGACGTACTCTGCTGGATAGATCGGCGAGAGGCGACGGTAGCCTTCATCCAGTGATGCAAGAGGATGCCAAAAGGAGATGCCCGCTAATTTTTGGCCGGCGCAGGTCGCAATGATCTTACCTTCGAGACCGTACTCTTGCAGGCAAATTTCGACGCGGTCTTTAGCTAGAATAAGTAGTTCTTGATCAGTCTCGACCAAGGCGTATTCCAGTTCCGGATGAACGTTGAGCGCCTGGTTGGCAGGAAGTGTCCATGGTGTGGTGGTCCAGATTACGACCATGCCTTTTTTCTCTGGCAAGGAGGGGATGCCAAACGCCTTGGCTAAATTACCTCGCTGTGCATCGTCAAAAGCAAAACCAACATCGACCGCAGGATCGGTTTTGTCTTGGTACTCGACTTCGGCTTCGGCAAGCGCAGAGCCGCAATCAAAACACCAGTTCACCGGTTTTAGACCACGGAAGACATAACCCTTTTTCCAAATCGAGCCCAGCGCACGAATCTCATCCGCCTCATTGCGGTAATTCATGGTGAGGTAGGGGTTGTTCCAGTCACCCAAAACGCCTAAACGCTCAAAGTCGGTTTTCTGTTTTGTAATTTGCTCGCTGGCGTACTGGCGTGCTTTAGCTTGTACTTCAGCCGTCGGTAAATTTTTACCAAACTGTTTTTCAATTTGGATCTCAATTGGCATGCCGTGGCAATCCCAGCCAGGAACGAAGGCGGCATCAAAGCCCATCAGCCAACGGGATTTAACAATCATGTCTTTGAGAATCTTATTGACCGCATGACCAATGTGAATATCGCCATTGGCATAAGGGGGGCCATCGTGCAGGATAAATTTGGGTTGCCCTGCATGCGCTGCCCGAATAGCTTCGTAGAGTTTATTTTTTTGCCACTGCGCTACCCATTGCGGCTCGCGCTTCGGTAAATCACCGCGCATCGGAAAGGCGGTTTCCAGAAGGTTAACGGGATAAGAATTGGATTTATCAGACATGGACTTTTTTCTGGAAATAATCACGCGCACATTGCGCATCGTTTTGAATAGCGGACTGCAGTGTTTCGAGGTTAGGATATTTTGCCTCGTCCCGAATTTTTTCTAAGAGTTCAACGCGAATAATGCGGCCATACACATGGGCATTGAAATCAAATAAATGCACCTCGAGTAAAACACGTCCGGCATCCTCCACCGTCGGCCTGACTCCCAGGCTGGCAACGCCTGGCAATGGCGTGTCTCCAAGGCCATGAACGAGGACGGTGAAAATACCAGTCATGGCAGGCTTACGCTCGTTCAGGTGATTTGCTACAGCCAAGTTCAAGGTGGGAAAGCCCAGTGTTCTACCGAGTTGACGGCCATAAATCACGTGCCCCGAAATCAGATAAGGTCTACCCAGTAGCAGAGCTGCTTTGGCCATATCACCTTTTGCTAATGCATTACGCAGTGCTGAGCTAGAGATGCGTTCTTGATTCTCTAAAACGGTATTGATATTGGAAACCTCAAAACCAAATTGCTCACCAGCGCGTTTTAGACTAGCAAAGTCCCCTGCGCGTTTTGCACCGTAACAGAAGTCATCGCCAATCAAAATCCATTTGGTGTTCAGGCGCCGCAGCAGAATTTCAGCAACAAATTGCTCGGGAGTTAATTTGGCATAGGCGGCATTAAAGCGCTCGATCACCACGCGATCAATACCGATGTCGGCAAAGGCAGTTAACTTATCCCGCAAATTTAAGATACGGGGTGGCGCTTCTGCGGGAGAAAAAAATTCTTTGGGGTGTGGCTCAAACGTCATCACACAGGAAGCAACGCCCCTTGCGCGCGCGCCTGCAGTCAAAGCCTGGAGCAAGGCGTGATGACCCCGATGCACGCCATCGAAATTGCCGATGGTCAGGGCACAAGGTGGTGCGGCACGAAGGTGGGCAGAGCCTCGGAATACGTTCACTAGTCGCTTTCAGGGTAGCCTTGAATTATATTGTGGGCATGCACTCCATCGTTACCTTAATCTCCGGACGCGGATCGAATTTCGAAGCCATCGTCAAAACAGCCCAAAAAGAGAATTGGGCAGTCCGATTTAGTGGGGTAATCGCCAATCGCCCTGAAGCCAAGGGCCTTGATTTTGCTCGCTCGGAGGGTATTCCTGCGCTGGCTCTGGATCACACAACTTACCCAGACCGAGCTGCATTTGATCAGGCATTAATGCAGCAAATCGACCTCCTCAAGCCGGATTTAGTGGTTTTGGCCGGCTTTATGCGGATCTTGACGCCGGAGTTTATTCGGCATTACGCCGGAAAGTTGATCAATATCCATCCCTCCTTGCTGCCCAGCTTCCCTGGTTTGCATACCCATGAACGGGCTTTGGAGGCAGGAGTTGAGACGCATGGCGCTAGCGTGCACTTTGTTAGCGAGGGCGTCGATGAGGGTCCCATCATCTGCCAAGCCACTGTTCCTGTACTTCCGGGTGATTCGGCAGCGCAATTGGCTGCACGGGTTTTACAAATGGAACATCTAATCTACCCGCGGGCCGTAAAATGGTTCCTTGACGGTCGATTGCGAATAGAAGGAAATCAAGTGAAGGTGCAGCCCCCAGAGTCGCAGTTGTTTAC
>JBIPON010000148.1:0-4591 GCA_044379065.1 Polynucleobacter sp.
AGCACGCAAACCGAAAAAAATTACTGCGCAGTAGTAGAAAGCGCACTCGACGCTAAAAAAGCCGGATTGGATATCACGCAACAGGATTCATTGCTTGCGGCGCTTAGAGCGATTTTTCTGACAAAAGAGAAAACACCGCGTACCGCCAATGCCAAAGTATCCGCGGATCTAAAAAAATGGCTCAGCAAAACCGATCAGGGCATCAGTGAGTCCAGTTACATCGCCTGTAAAGAAGCCTGGGCAGATGCATTTTTGGCCAATGTCCAGCGCGATCGCGAAGCATCCGCTGTAAAACTCAATGCCGCCTGGTTTGCGATGAGCGCTGCCATGCTCGCTCATGTGCAGGCGAGCAAAGAGGCAATGCGTGTGCGTGATTTTGATGACTTGGAGATTGGGGTGAGTCAGCTGATGGCGGATACGAGTCATGCTGCTTACCTTCAGGCTCGGCTCGATTCACGCTACCAACATATCTTGATTGACGAGTTTCAGGATACCAATCCCTTGCAATGGCAAATCCTTCGGTCGTGGCTCGAAGGGTATGGCGCCGATACAAGCAAGCCCAGTATTTTTATTGTGGGCGATCCAAAACAATCGATTTACCGTTTTCGTCGTGCCGATCCGCGCTTATTTGAGACTGCCAAAGACTTTTTGCAAAGCGAGCTGGGCGCCGATTTTATTGAGCTTGATGTAACGCGGCGTAATGCACCCGCCATTAACAGCGCCGTTAATCGCACCTTTAGCAGTGCACTTCTGCCAGAAAGCTACCCGTACACGCTTCAAACTACCGCATGGACAGCGCCAAAGTCGCTTGATGCAACAGCAAATGCAACCAATCAGGGCGAGGCCTATTTGCTTCCCTTGATTCCTTTGGAGGAGCACGAGGCACATGAGCGACTAGGTAATGCTTTTGCAGGACCGTTGGCCGATGCCAGTGAGACCGGCGCTGTGATGCAGCGCTATCGTGAGGGCCAGCGCATTGCCCAAATTATTCGCGAGGTGATGCGAACGCGCCGCGTGCTGGAATTGGTGGACGGTCAAAAAGTATGGCGTGATCCAAGGCCAAGTGATTTCTTGCTCTTAGTCAAGCGTCGCCTGCACTTACCGCAATACGAGCGCGCCATGCGTGAAGCTGGACTAGCGTTTGAAAGTTCACGGCTGGGGGGCTTATTAAATACCCTCGAGATTGATGATCTGATCGCACTCTTAACAGTATTGGTGACGCCACGCCATGATTTGCCACTAGCGCAGGTATTACGTAGCCCTCTTTTTGGCGCAAGCGAAGACCAAATGCAGTCGATAGCGATTGCGCTGGCAAGCGACGGTTACCGATCGTGGTGGGATGCTTTGCAAGCCAGTTCAGATCCCGCTTTACTAAAGGCAGGCCGATACCTCGAGCACTGGCGTGTTTTGGGTGAGCACTTACCAGTGCACGATTTGCTCGATCAAATCTATGTCGAAAATGATGTGCGCATGCGCTATGCGATTGCATCCGATAATTTACTTCGGCCGCAGGTCTTGGCGAACATTGATGCCTTTTTAGAGCTTGCTCTTAATCACGACGGCGGACGCTATCCGAGTTTAGGTCGCTTTATTGCTGAGATAAAAGCGATGCGCCAAGGCGACGATGATGAAACCCCCGATGAAGGGGAGATGGATCTGGAAAGCGAGGCCGTAGAATTCATTGAGTTAGACGATCGTTGCGGGCTTTCCGATGCAGACCGGAACAAACGCGTACGCATGATGACGGTGCACGGCGCCAAAGGATTGGAAGCGCCATTTGTGGTCTTACTAGATACCAATCACACCACCGGCATGAATCAGCATCGCGGCATCTTGCTTGATTGGCCGCCCAATGAGACGGCGCCAATCCATTTATCGGTGTTTACCAAAGACACTATTACCAATCCCCGCACGCAGATTCAGGAAGAAGAGCAGCGCATCGCCTCCAATGAAAACTGGAACGCGCTGTATGTGGCCATGACCCGCGCCAAGCAAGGATTATGGATTAGTGGTGTAGCGACATCCTCAGCCAAAGAAAAGGGCCTTGATCTCAATTCTTGGTATTACCGCATTCAATCAGCTGAGCTGCCTGACTTTGCGATATCGGAGAATGTGGCAACGGCACCGAATGATCCAAAATCGACTGTGCAAAGCCAAAGCAATACCAGCATGCCATTTTCGATCGATGACTTTGTTATCGAATGGGATGTGGCGCAATCCAGTCATGCCCTGCAACTGACCAATATAGAGAGTGGAATTGCAAAGACCGACGCCGTAGAGGACTCAACAGAGCCCGAGCTCGATCCCCGCATTTTGGAGGACGGCGTGTATTTTCATGCGCTCTTGGAATATTGCACCCTCCAAAGTGGCAGCACCATCTCGGATTTACCTAGCCTGACCCACACCATGATTTGGTTTGGCATTGATGAGGCAAGGGCTACGCTAGCGTTATCTCGGGCTAAAACCGTCTTGCAAACCGAGGCCTTGAAACCCTATTTGCTAGAAGGCGAGTGGATTCAGGCTTGGAATGAAATCGATGTGCTCATGACAGCCGATGAAAACGAATCAATGCCGAATGAACAAAATAAGAAGACCATTCACACGCGCTTTGATCGTTTAGTGGAGTTTGCCGATCGCCTAGTGATTTTGGATTACAAGCTCAGCTTACCCAAGGAGGGTGATTGCAAATCCGCCCTGTATCAAAAGCAGTTGCAACAGTATGCTAGCGGTCTACAACGTATTCGAAACGATAAACCCATTGAGGCTTATTTGATTTCAGCAGCGGGAGAGCTGCTACAAGTGGTTTGAGGCTAATCTACTAGCGAGTCTCTAGGGCTTTGCGTAAGTAGGGATCAATATCACCTTGGCCGAGCAACCAGCGTTTGTAGTCGGCAGGCACATCTGCGATTGTCATGCCTTTGTGTTTACCAAAGGGCATGACGCTGGGTGACCTGGCGCTTTCAGAGGCCAGCCAGAGTGCGTCCATGCTAGTGATCGAGCGGACTTGGCAAATCTGCTGCAGGATAACGGCGCAGATACCGACATCAGCTAGAGCACTATGGGCATTTTTAAGCATGTCCTTTGCATTCTTGCGATCCAGAAAATAAAGCAGGGCGCTTTGATTGTGGCTATCGAGCTCAGGCCAAATTGATCGAGCAAGAGCTAAAGTACAAATACGCTTGATATCGGGATTGCCAATGGCCGCCCAATCAAAATCGACATTGTGACCAATCATGTACTGGGTATCAGCTGGTAAGGCAAAAGAGCTGCTTGGCGGGCAATCCACCAGTTCTTCATCCAAGATGTGGTGCGTTGCTAAAGCCCCCAGACTAATCGGCTTGCCTGGGTTATAGCGTTGCACCCATGGATTGCAGGTCGTAAATGGACTCAAGGAGCTTAACTCAAGCCATGCCGCCTCAATAATGACCGGATTGTTTTTGTCGGTTGCTTCGGTATCAAAAATGATGGCGCTGGGCATGAGTATTGTCTCTATGAATGGTTCTGATAATTAAGCCGCTAAAAGATCGCTGTAAGCAGGAATACGCGGCAAGATTTTTTTTAACTTACGCTCTGCCTGCCATAAATCATAGCGTGACTGCATCTCAATCCAAAGCTGCGGACCATTACCTAAAAAAGTACCCAATCGTAAGGCAAGCTCTGGAGAGATAGCGCTGCGTTCGGACAGAACGGCATGCAAGGTTTGTCTTGAGATGCCTAAGTGCCTCGCAAACTCCGATACAGAGATCTGCAGTGTTGGGTAGACATCCTCTCGTAAGATGGCTCCTGGATGCGTTGGAGGGCGCTTGCGTAATGTATTAATGGTAATTCTCCAAGTTGATAAAGCGGGCACTACTTTCATGCCACTCAAACGTAATGCACCAAGGCCCATTCACATGAATACTATAGCGTTTGGGTTTTCCTTCTAGGCCATGAAAATTAAATCCAGGCACATTTAAATCAGATAATAGGGTCGCCGAATCAATTGCGTCCAATCGCCTTAAAATTTGCCTCACTAAATTAGATTGAATTCGACTACTTTTCCCATCGTTGTATAGCTCACGCAGCCCTTTGTGAATAAATGACTCTATCATTTACGCATTTTAAATGGCGGCTCTATGTGTAAAGTATAACCTTACAGTAAAAAAGGGTCAAGAATGTCATTTTTAGTATTAGTGCCTAAAACTCTAGGCATCCTCAGGAAATACATTCTTTTATAGTCATTAATAGCACTGTCAAGAATGAGTCGTAATACTGTGCTCTAATCGCGGCCATGATTACAGTTGTTATTGCCTCGTACCGGTATGGGCACCTCGCAGCACATTGCATCGAATCGCTGCTCTCGCAAAGCTGTATGCCGGAGCGCATTCTGTTCGTGGACGATGGCGCGCATGACTGTAGCCATCTACCAGCACTCTATCCTGACATCGAGTACGTTCTGCGCCCCCACAATTTAGGTACAGTAGCCAATTTCCAGGACATGCTCTCTCGCGTAGAAACCGAGTACGTTCTCTTTATTGGTGCCGATAATTGGCTGCGCTCGGATTCAATTGAGTTACTTACTGCCAATGCGGGCGCTGATGTTGTGACCTAT
>JBIPON010000027.1:0-13761 GCA_044379065.1 Polynucleobacter sp.
ATGCCGAGCATGGTGCCATCGCCCCCCAGCACAATGGCCAAATCGATCGAGCCAGCAAAGTCCTCCACTTTTTTATGGGGATAGTCATTAATCTGGGTATTTTTTGCGGTTTCAGCCTCGAGAAAGATCTCGCATCCACGCCCCAGCGCCAGCTTGGCCAGTTCGTGCAAATGATCCGCAATGCCATCCGCCTGGTATTTGCCGACAAGCGCAATCCGGCCGAAGCCTTTTGGGTGATTTGGGGAAGAAGGGCTTACCATATCAAGATTAAACCATAGGCATAAAATAAAGCCCACCATGGATGATCGCTCCCGCGCCCTCTTAAAAACCCTCATTGAGCGATACATTGAGGAGGGTCAGCCTATTGGCTCAAGGACCCTATCGCGCTTTTCAGGGCTGGACCTCTCCGCGGCGACCATTCGGAATGTAATGGCCGATCTTGAGGACATGGGTTTTGTTACTAGCCCCCATACCTCAGCCGGTCGTGTTCCAACTCCACGGGGCTATCGCTTGTTTGTGGACACGATGTTGACAATGCAGCCCCTCGAGGCGGTTGCAGCCCGCGATTTAGAACAGCACTTATTGCCAGACTCGCCGCAACGCATGATTAATTCTGCTGCAGAAATACTATCGAACTTGACCCACTTTGCTGGGGTGGTAATGACCCCAAAGCGCGCCCACGTGTTTAAGCACATTGAATTCTTGCGCCTGGGTGAGGGCAAAATTTTGCTGATTGTGGTGACCCCTGAGGGTGATGTGCAAAACCGCATTTTGCCAACCAACCAAGATTACAGCCCAAGCCAATTGATCGAGGCCGGCAATTACATTAATTCCCAATTCTCGGGCAGAAGTTTTGATGAGGTCCGTCTGCGGCTTAAAGCGGATTTGGATAATTTGCGAACCGATATTTCTGGTTTGATGACCTTAGCGCTGGATAGCAGCTCCACCATTGGCGATATGGGCTACAGCGGCATGGTGCTCTCGGGTGAGCGCCGCTTGCTTAATGTAGGAGACCTTAGCTCCAATCTCGATAAATTGCGCAAGATGTTCGATATGCTCGAGCAGAAATCCGTCCTGATGCAATTGCTTGATGTATCCAGCCATGCCGACGGTATTCAGATCTTTATTGGCGGTGAAAGCGATTTATTGCCTTATGAAGATTTGGCGGTGATTAGCGCACCTTATAGTGTTGACGGCACCATTGTTGGAACCTTGGGGGTGATTGGCCCAACGCGCATGGCTTATGATCGCGTTATCCCGATTGTTGATATCACCTCGAAATTGCTCTCTGGCGCCCTCAGCCACTCCTAAGGATTTGTTTTGAATCAAAACCCCCATCTGCGCCCAAGTAAGACAGCCATTTTGCTGCTGAACTTAGGCACACCATCTGCACCCACGCGCAGTGCAGTCAAAGTCTATTTGAAAGAATTTCTTTCCGATCCGCGGGTCGTGGAAATTCCACGCATCATTTGGTGGTTTATTTTGAATGGCATTATTTTGCCGATTCGCAGTGGCGCCTCTGCCAAAAAATATGCGACGATTTGGTTGCCTGAGCTGGGATCGCCGCTCTTGCACTACTCGCGACTGCAAGCCAAATCATTGGCGGCAAACTACGCCAATCAAAACCAAACCGTGTTGGTAGACCTGGCGATGCGCTATGGCAAACCCAGCACCCAAGAGGCCTTAGATGTATTGCAGGCGCAAGGTATGGAGCGCTTACTGCTGCTTCCCCTTTATCCACAGTACTCGGCGACGACGACCGCATCGAGTTTTGATGAGGTGTTTCGTGTGCTGCGCTCATGGCGCAATCAGCCGGAAGTGCGCATGGTCAAGCATTACCATGACCACCCCGCCTACATTGAAGCCTTACGCCAACAAGTAACGGAGTTTTGGGAAAAAGAAGGTCGCCCTGACTTTTCGAAAGGCGAGCGCTTGGTTCTGTCCTTTCATGGCCTGCCCAAACGGAATTTATTGAAGGGTGACCCTTATCACTGCGAGTGCCTCAAAAGCGGCCGCTTACTGGGCGAAGCCTTGGGGCTTGTTCCAGGCCAATACATCGTGACCTTTCAATCGCGCTTTGGTAAGGCCGAGTGGTTAAAGCCCTATACCGCGCCCACCCTCGAGCAGCTTGGAAAAGAGCAATGCCCCCGGGTCGATATTTTTTGCCCTGGATTTCCGGCGGACTGTCTGGAGACGCTCGAAGAAATTGCCATGGAAGGCAAAGAAATTTTTATTGAGCATGGCGGCAATGATTACCGCTACATTCCCTGTCTGAATAACAGTCCAGCTTGGATTAATGCGCTGCATGCCATCGCCGCGGATCACATGGCTGCTTGGCCACTGACCGATGAGCCTGCTGCGGTCTTAGCCAAGCGCAATGCGCTGGTTGCGGTTGCCGAGGCCCATATCGCCAACCCCACCGCCCCAGCTGCCCCTTGAAATGGCATGATTTGCGCCCATATACAGATGAAATAAGTAACAGCAAGTGAGCTTAAAGCCACTTCCTTTCCGACATTACCAAAGCGATTTAGACCCATGACCCAAGAAAAACCCGATTCAACACCTGAAAATCAAACCGAAGCAGCGGCAGATGCAGCAGTCAATCCCGCAGAAGCAGTGGTAGAGCAGACTGCCGAGCAGCAGCTGGCCGAATTGCAGCAAAAATTAAGCGAGATGCAAGACAACTTCTTACGCGCCAAGGCCGAAGGCGAAAATATCCGTCGCCGCGCAGCAGAAGACATTGGCAAGGCGCATAAATTTGCCATTGAGGGTTTTGCTGAGCATTTAGTACCGGTTGCAGATAGCCTTTATGCAGCCCTCAACGCCGAAGCAGTCGATTCAAAAGGCCTTAAGGAGGGGTTGGAGATTACGCTCAAGCAGTTAATGAGCGCCTTTGAAAAAGGGCGCCTGGTCGAAATAAACCCTGCTAGCGGCGATAAATTTGATCCCCATCACCATCAAGCCATCTCAATGGTTCCGTCGGACCAAGAGCCTGGAACCGTGGTGAGCGTCTTGCAGCGCGGCTATTCGCTGGCAGATCGGGTTTTAAGGCCTGCTTTGGTCACCGTGAGCCAGTCGGCCTAGCAGCCAACCCCAGCATTTAGGTCAAAAAAAGTAATAAATTGGTTTTTCTGGGCTTTTGCCCCTTGAATTGGCCTTTTTTGACCCCAAATACCTTACATCAGACGTAATAACGCGACTTTAGCGCACACCTTATTTTTAAGCGGAGTAGATATGGGAAAGATTATTGGAATTGACTTAGGAACCACCAACTCGTGCGTTTCTGTAATTGAAAACGGTACCCCTCGCGTGATTGAAAACGCCGAAGGCGGACGCACAACCCCGTCGATCATTGCCTACATGGAAGATGGCGAAGTACTCGTTGGCGCGCCTGCGAAACGCCAATCGGTTACTAATCCACGCAACACCGTATATGCGGTGAAGCGCCTGATGGGTCGTAAATTTACCGACAAAGAAGTACAAAAAGACATTGGTCTCATGCCATACAAAATTATTCAAGCGGATAACGGCGATGCATGGGTTGAGGCGCGCGATAAGAAAATGGCGCCACAGCAGGTCTCCGCTGAAATTCTGCGTAAGATGAAGAAGACAGCAGAAGATTATTTGGGCGAGGAAGTAACAGAGGCGGTCATTACTGTGCCTGCTTACTTCAATGACAGCCAACGCCAAGCGACGAAAGATGCTGGCCGTATTGCTGGTCTTGAGGTCAAGCGCATCATCAATGAGCCTACTGCAGCTGCCTTGGCCTTTGGTCTTGATAAGCAAGAGAAGGCGGATCGCAAGATTGCTGTCTATGACTTGGGCGGCGGAACCTTTGACGTCTCCATTATTGAAATTGCCAACGTGGATGGTGAAAAGCAGTTTGAAGTGCTTTCCACCAACGGCGATACCTTTTTGGGCGGCGAAGATTTTGACCAGCGCATCATCGACTGGATCATTGATGAGTTCAAAAAAGAGCAGGGCGTTGATCTCAGCAAAGATGTCTTGGCATTGCAGCGTTTAAAAGACGCGGCAGAAAAAGCCAAGATTGAATTGTCTTCATCGCAGCAAACCGAAATCAACTTGCCTTACGTTACGGCAGATGCCAGTGGCCCTAAGCACCTGAACCTGAAACTCACCCGCTCCAAGCTTGAGTCTTTGGTCGAGGAGTTGATTGAGCGCACCATGGGCCCATGCCAAATGGCACTCAAGGATGCGGGCGTATCGGCATCTGACATCGATGACGTAATTTTGGTGGGCGGTCAGACACGCATGCCTAAAGTACAAGACAAAGTGAAGGACATCTTTGGAAAAGAGCCACGCAAAGACGTGAACCCAGACGAAGCCGTTGCCGTTGGTGCAGCGATTCAGGGATCGGTTTTGTCGGGCGACCGCAAAGACGTTCTGTTGCTGGACGTAACGCCACTCTCCTTGGGTATTGAGACCTTGGGCGGCGTGATGACCAAGATGATTCCAAAAAACACGACTATCCCAACCAAGCATGCACAAGTCTATTCCACAGCGGAAGATAACCAGCCTGCGGTCACGATTAAGTGCTACCAAGGTGAGCGTGAGATGGCCAGTGCCAATAAGTTATTGGGCGAATTTAATTTGGAGGGCATTCCACCGGCTGCCCGTGGCACCCCACAAATTGAAGTCACCTTCGATATTGATGCCAACGGTATTTTGCATGTCGCTGCCAAAGACAAAGCCTCTGGTAAAGAGAACAAAATTACCATTAAGGCGAACTCCGGCTTAACCGAAGAAGAAATTCAGCGGATGGTAAAGGATGCTGAAGCCAATGCAGCCGAAGATAAAAAAGTATTGGAACTTGTCACTGCCCGTAATACGGCAGATGCCTTGGCCCACTCAACCAAGAAAGCATTGGAAGAGCATGGTGCTAGCTTAGAAGCTGCTGAAAAAGAAGCAATTGAGACTGCTTTAAAAGAACTCGATGAGGCCATTAAAGGCAGCGACAAAGCGGCGATTGAGGCAAAAACCGAAGCGCTTGGTAAGGCGAGCCAAAAGCTGGGCGAGAAAGCCTTTGCTGCTGAGCAAGCGAAAGCCGGCGGCGGCGCTGCCCCCGGCGCTGCTGGTGCGAGCGCATCGCAAGGCGGCCCAGCCGATGCGGATGTGGTCGATGCCGACTTTAAAGAGGTTAAAGAGGATAAGAAATAATCCACTTTTTACATAGGCAATAAACACAAGTCGGCCCAGTGCCGACTTGTGTCGTTTTAATGATGCTGAGAGGAATAGGCTGTGGCTACGAGTAAACGCGATTTTTATGATGTACTGGGCGTTGGAAAAAATGCCAGCGACGAGGATTTAAAAAAGGCGTATCGCAAATTAGCGATGAAGCACCACCCTGATCGCAATCCGGATAATCCAGGCGCTGAGGCTAAATTCAAAGAGGCGAAAGAAGCCTATGAGATGCTTAGCGATCCTCAAAAGCGCGCTGCCTATGATCAGTATGGCCATGCGGGCGTCGATCCCAATATGGGCGCGGGTGGATTTGCAGGCGGCGGTTTTGCGGATGCCTTTGGTGATATTTTCGGGGATATTTTTGGTCAAGGTGGTGGCCGCAGCGCTGGACCCCAAGTCTACAAAGGCGCAGATCTGCGCTACAACATGGACATTACCCTAGAGCAAGCAGCTGAAGGGTATTCCACGCAAATTCGGGTTCCCAGTTGGAGTAACTGTAAGCACTGCAGCGGCAGTGGCGCCGAGCCCGGCAGCAAAGTCGAAACCTGCCCAACCTGTAATGGTCAGGGACAGGTGCGGGTTGCACAAGGCTTTTTTTCAATGCAACAAACCTGCCCCAAGTGCCGCGGTACCGGCCAATATATTCCGAAGCCGTGCAAGCAATGCCATGGCAGCGGTAAGTTAAAAGAACAGAAAACCTTAGAGATCAAAATTCCGGCGGGCATTGATGACGGTATGCGCGTACGTTCGGTGGGCAATGGCGAGCCCGGCGTGAATGGCGGTCCGAATGGTGATTTGTATGTTGAGGTACGCGTCAAGCCGCATCCGGTGTTCGAGCGCGATGGCACAGATTTGCATGTGCAAATGCCGATTTCGTTTGCGACTGCAACCATCGGCGGCGAGATTGAAGTGCCAACATTAACTGGCCGGGTCGAGTTTCCGATTCCAGAGGGAACGCAGACAGGCAAAACATTCCGCTTGCGCAATAAAGGCATTAAAGGATTGCGCTCAGCCGTTGTGGGCGATCTGTTTGTGCATGTGATGGTGGAGACGCCGGTCAAGTTATCCGATGAGCAAAAGGATCTACTTAGGCAGTTTGATGAGAGCCTAAAATCAGGCGGCGCTAAACACAATCCCCATCAAAAGGGATGGTTCGATAGCGTTAAAAGCTTTTTTAGTTAAGGCTGAATTCGCTAGGAAGCGAAGCCGTGTTCCGGACCCGGAAAACGGCCCGCTTTAACATCGCGAACAAAGGCTTTGACTGCCGCCTCGATGGAGGGTTTGCCTTCCATAAAATTCTTAACGAACTTGGGCGGCTTGCCAGGGCTAATTCCGAGCATGTCCGGCAATACCAATACTTGGCCTGAGCAGTCTGGTCCAGCCCCAATACCAATCGTTGGAATCGACACTGCCTCGGTAATCTTTTTCCCTAAGGCCGATGGTATGGCCTCGAGCACCAGCAGCTGGGCACCAGCAGCGGCGCACGCCTGAGCTTGTTCCAGCATCAGCACTGCGGCATCTTTATTTTTACCTTGTACTTTGTAGCCGCCAAGCAAATGGACCGACTGCGGCAACAAGCCAAGGTGAGCGCATACGGGTACGCTACGCTCAACCAAGTGAGTAATGATATCCAGTTGCCAATCGTCTCCTCCCTCGAGCTTCACCATGTCGGCACCTGCACGCATCAGTTCAGCGGCAGACTCTAAGGCAAGGTAGGGATCGCCATAACTGGCAAAAGGTAAATCGGCCATCAAAAAAGCTTTGGCATTGGCCCGAGCAACGCATTGAGTGTGATAGGCCATCTCGTCAACGGTGACTGGTGTCGTGCTGTTGTGGCCTTGCACAACATTACCGAGGGAGTCACCCACCAAAATCACGTCAATGTCGCAGCGATTCAAGAGTGCAGCCATGGTGGAATCATAGGCCGTCAGGACAGCAATTTTTTCCTGCTCTGCATGCATTGAGAGCAGTTTAGAAATCGTAATGGGCTTTTCGCCTTGCAAATAACTCATGCTGCCAGTGTAATGAATTAATGGGCCGAGGGGCGATATTCGGCTTTTTCGTCGCTAGCGCAGTTGCGGCAAGTCAGTTTTTCGATGCGCTGATGCGCTACCTGGGGCAGGTAGCTTTTGAGTGCGCCAAACTCTGGCAAAAAGAAATCCGGGGCGATTTCCAAAAGGGGGAGCAAAACAAAGGAGCGCTCGGTAATGCGGGGATGAGGTAAGGTCAGTTCGGAATCGCCCTGCGCAACCCCTTCAAAATACAAAATATCCAGATCTAAGGTGCGCGGCGCATTTTCATAGGGACGCTCGCGACCAAATTGCTGTTCAATCGTTTGGCAGACATGCAGCAAGCCATAGGGCGTTAAGTCGGTTTCAATTTGGACTACTGAATTAATGTAGTCGCCACCCGTCGCCTCTACTGGCGCGCTTTGGTAAAGACAGCTTTTATGGATGATTTGCAGTTGACTACGTAAGGCCAAACAAACCATGGCATCGGTAATGATTTGCCGTGTATCGCCGACATTGCCGCCAAATCCAATAAACGCTTTTGCCATAGTGGCTCCCAACTCAAGATCTGAGTACTTTACTGAACATTTCCAAATCGTGCTTGGCAGCCCTCATTTAGTCGGTAGCGGCCTGATCAGGGCCTGCTGCGGCTGCTTTGGGTTTGCGCCGCCTGCGGCGTTTGCTTGCTGGACCGCCCGCACCCGAGAGGGAAACCTCCTCTTTGACTGCAGCCAATAGTGCTTCTTGCTGCAGCGGGTCGGCATCAATAAAGCGGGTCCACCATTGCCCTAAGCTTGCAGGGCGCTCACCCGTGGCGCAGCGGAGCAGCATGAAGTCATAACCCGCCCGAAAGCGTGGCAACTCCAGCATGCGTTGCGGGAAGCGACCAATCCGTTTATCGAACCGAGGCTGCAGAGCCCAGATCTCACGCATGTCGGCCTCGAAGCGGCGTTGAATCATCATGCCCTTGCTTTGGGTTGCGATCACGTCGTCCATAGCGTCATGCAAAGCGGCAATATTAGCGATGCCAGCAGCCAGATTTTTTTGCCATGTACTGAGTAACTCAGGCCATAGCAGGGTAGCAAATAGAAAGCCGGCAGAAACTCCTTTACCGTTTTGAATCCGTTCATCGGTATTGTTAAGTGACAAGCGTATAAACGCTTCGCTCCCTGGAGCACCGGCTTTGGGGTCCAGTGCGGCATCCAGCAAGGGCAATACACCATGGTGTAGGCCCGCTTCCCGCAACCCTTGAATAGCTTGCCAAGAGTAGCCAGACATGAGCAGCTTGAGGATTTCATCAAAGAGCCGAGCTGCGGGTACGTCATGAATCAACTTAGCCAGTTTGGCAATCGGCGCGCGCGTTTCCGGGGACAGGGTAAAGCCCGTTTTGGCCGCAAACCGAATGGCCCGCAACATGCGCACCGGGTCTTCACGGTAGCGTTTGGATGGATCGCCAATCATACGCAGTGTGCGCTGCTGCATGTCTGCCATGCCGCCGTGGTAATCGAGGACGGTTTCAGTGGCGGGATCGTAATACATGGCATTAATAGTGAAGTCACGCCGCGTAGCATCTTCTACTTGAGTACCCCAAACGTTGTCGCGCAAAATGCGGCCGCTGTCAGCAACGTGGTCACCTGCGTTTTCAAGCAAAGCCCTAAAGGTGGAGACCTCAATGATTTCAGGACGCTCTTTGCCAAAAAAAGTGACGTGCACAATCTGAAAGCGGCGACCGATTAAGCGTGATTTACGAAATAACTTTTGTACTTGCTCCGGAGTAGCATTGGTTGCCACATCAAAGTCTTTTGGGCCAATACCGAGGGCAAGATCACGCACTGCCCCGCCAACGATGTAGGCCTGGTAGCCTGCCTGCTGCAAGGTATGGGTTACTTTGACTGCATTTTTGGAAAGGAGCTGGGGGTCAATCCGATGGGCTTTCTTGCTAATGCGCTTGGGTGCGCCGGCAGCAGGCGATTGCGTAACTTTGGATCGTGGACTGCGGCGGAAAATACGCTGGATTAACTTCGTAATCATGCGTACAGTTCCAAAATAGGCCACTGCCGTTTTTCTGCTTCTGCGCGCAAGCGAGGGTCTGGATTGGTTGCAATCGGATGACTCACCACTTCCAATAAGGGCAGGTCATTGAGTGAGTCTGAATAAAAATAGCTCTTCTCCATTTGCTCCATGGTGTGACCCAGCGAAGCTAACCAATCCCGCACTCGCTGAATTTTGCCTTCCCGAAAACTGGGAATACCATGCACCGCACCCGTAAACATTTGCTTGGCATCATTATTAACAGTGGCCGGCTCAGTAGCTACCAAGTGGGCAATACCAAATGCATTGACAATCGGGCGAGTGACAAAGCTATTGGTCGCAGTGACAACGCAGCATAGATCACCAGCATCGTGATGGCGCTTTACTAAAGCAATGGCGGCCGGATGTAATTTGCCAACAATCACTTCTGCCATAAATGCATCGTGCCATTGCTGCAGTTGGGCGCGCGGATGCTCGGAGAGCGGCTTTAAAGCAAAGCGCAGAAACGCATCGATATCTAACTTGCCGAGCTTATAGTCCGCATAAAACTGGTCATTTTTCTGCGCATAATCAACCGCATCAACAACCCCTTGGCGAACTAAAAATTGACCCCACTCGTAATCACTATCGAAGGGCAAGAGGGTGTGGTCTAGATCAAATAAAGCAAGTTGTGTCATCGGCTCATCAATTCATTATTCGAACTACTGGAAAGTTGCAGTAGTTCGCGTACTAAGGGCAAGGTAACTGCCCGTTTTGTTTCCAAAGAGTAGGCATCCAGGGCATCGAGTAGCGCCATGAGATTGGGCATGTCTCGGTAAAAACGACTCAAAAGCCAGGGCAGCACATCGGGCGAAAGCACCAGTCCACGATCGCTCGCTGCCTGCTCTAATGCCTGTATCTTCTCATGGTCGCTGAGTAGGTGGGTCTGAAACACGAGGCCCCAAGCTAGACGTGTCCGTACATCTTCCCGCAGCTTGAGGTTAGCAGGAGCATCGCTGCCCGCCATAAAGACATACAGTTGCTGATTATCTCGTACCGCATTGAGAATACGAAAGAGTGCGCCACTTAAGCGTTCATCCAGCAGCTCCACATCGTCGACTGCAATCGTAATTGGAATACCCGCTTTTAAATGCTGGGGTAGTTCTGCCTCCAATTTGACCCAAGTGCTTGGCTCATCGCTCCTTAAGTCGTAATAAAGGAGTGAGGCAGTTTGCGCTGCATGGATTACGGCGCGTAATAAATGGCTGCGCCCTGAGCCAGGCGCTCCCCACCAATAAATCCAGCGGTGGTTTAGGGAGTTTGCATCAGCTATCACTGGAATCGCCGTGGATGCAGACCACTGTTCAGTGATTTTTTGTAGCGTAGAAATCAGGCCACGATCACCGCCGGGCAAAAAATTACTCAGACTTGCTTGGTGCGCTCGACCAAGGTCTAAGGCAAATTGCCGTGGCAGGGCGCTAGAACTCATTTACCTTTGTACCAGCTACTCTTGATGTACAAAGACCAGCCAAATTGAATGAGTACCAGGCTGACGGCGCTGGCGGGTAGTGCGAGCAAGATGCCAAAAAAACCAAAGAGCTTGCCAAAAATAATTAAGGCAAACAAAACGGCAACGGGATGCAGGCCAATGCGCTCGCCCACCAGTCGCGGCGTCAGAAAAAAGCCCTCCAAAACCTGACCGATACCAAATATGGCCAGCACCCACAGTAACTCAGGGCCAAAGCCAAATTGCAGTATGGCTGAGAGAATGCCAATGCCGAGTCCCAGGGCAATACCAATGTAGGGAATGATGATCATCAGACCAGTAAACACACCCAAGGCAATCGCGCCGTCCATCCCAACGAAGCTCAGACCAATGCTATAAAAAGTCGCCATCACCAAAATGACCATAATCTGTCCGCGCAGGTATTGCGATAGCAGTCCGTCGGTATGCATGCAGAGATGGCGTGCGGTATGCGCAAAGCGGGGAGGAATGAAGCCCTCCAGCAGTTTGAAAAAGTGATCCCAGTCAATTAAGAGATAAAACAAGACAAACAAAATCAAAATGAGATTAACAAAGCCATGCGCGACTGAGCTACCCGATAAAAGAATCGTGTCGAGCGTAGAGCTGACTAAGGCATCGGCATTTGTGCTGAGGTGACTTGTTACTTTTTGCGTCACGGTTTCGCGGAGCGCGGCCCAATCAAACTGAATGTGGTGTTCAGCCAAGGTTGGCTCTAACCACGCCTGGGTGTTTTGTACCCAAATAGGCAATTTCGTCTTAATGAGGGGAATTTCATGGCCAAGGAGATTCACCAGTAGCACGAAGAGTCCAGTGACGAGGCTAAGGCCAAAAATAATCGTCAAGGTCGCTGCTAAGGTGCGGGGGACGTGCAGACCCTCAAGCCTGCTTGCTACGGGTCGCAGGGCATAGGCAAGAATAAAAGCAGCCAAAAAAGGGGTAAAAATTTCTGCCATTGGGCATTGATCCTCTAGAATTCAATGATTCTACCGATCAACGCACGCTTTCACCTTATTTCCAAACGGCCCCCCATGAGCTCATCCCCTAATTCCCAAGCCCAAAGCCTCTCGTACCGCGATGCTGGTGTTGATATTGATGCTGGAGATGCCTTGGTTGATCGCATCAAGCCCTTGGCCAAGAAAACCATGCGCGAAGGTGTTTTGGCAGGTATTGGTGGCTTTGGTGCCTTGTTTGAGGTGCCCAAGCGCTACCAAGAGCCAGTATTGGTATCAGGTACCGACGGCGTGGGCACTAAACTCAAATTGGCATTCGAATGGAATCGCCATGACACCATTGGCCAAGATTTGGTCGCGATGAGCGTCAATGACATTTTGGTGCAGGGTGCAGAACCCCTCTTTTTTCTGGATTACTTTGCCTGCGGCAAGCTGACGGTTGATACCGCAGCAACCGTGGTTGGCGGTATTGCAGCCGGCTGTGAATTGGCTGGCTGCGCCCTGATTGGTGGTGAGACCGCTGAAATGCCCGGCATGTACCCCGATGGTGAATACGATTTGGCTGGTTTTGCTGTCGGCGCAGTTGAAAAATCCAAGATCATTAATGGCAGCCGGATTGTTCCGGGCGATGTCATTTTAGCTTTAGGCTCCAGTGGCGCTCATTCCAATGGCTATTCCTTGGTGCGAAAGATTATTGAACGTGCTGGCGCAAAGCCAGGCGATGATATTGGCGGACGTTCTTTGATAGATGTCGTGATGGCGCCTACCGAAATCTACGTCAAGCCATTGTTAAAGTTAATTGGTGAGGTCGATGTGAAGGGCATGGCCCACATTACAGGCGGTGGACTAGTGGATAACGTACCGCGGGTTTTACCAGAACATACTCAGGCTGTTTTGCATCGCGACAGTTGGGTTCTGCCCGACTTATTCCGTTGGCTGCAAATGAAAGGCGGCGTGGTTGATGCAGAGATGGTTCGCGTCTTTAATTGCGGTATTGGTATGGTCGTTGTTCTGGCGAAAAGCGAAGCGGATAAAGCCCTCGCTTCACTTCAGGCACAAGGCCTAAAAGCCTGGGTCGTGGGTGAGGTAGTTGAGCGGCCGCCCAATGCAGCGCAAACAATTGTTATTTAATCGAGCTTAGTTCTTGTAGGCAGTATTGCAGCGCTGCCGGTAAGCCACTTGCATCAAATGGATTAAATACAGTTCGGCCCTCAATTGCCCTGAGCCAGGTCAGTTGACGTTTACCCAGTTGCCGCGTTGCTGCTAATGCCTTGTAACGCATTTGTTCTGCGTTGATCTGCCCCTCTAAAAACTCCCACGCTTGACGGTAACCGACTGCGCGCATCGAGGGTAGGTCGGCGTGGATACCCGGATGGGCGCGAAGCGAACGCACTTCATCAATCAATCCGGCTTTGAGCATGCCATCAAAGCGACTCTCTAAATTGTGATGCAGCTGCGCCCGCTCAATGGGTTCTAAGGAAACCAGGCGAAGCCAGCTCGGAATCAATGAGCCCGCACGACCATCCTCGCTGGGTGATTCCGCAAGCCAGGCCGACATCGGTTTGCCGGTGGACTGCACAACTTCTAAGGCGCGCTGAATGCGCTGCGAATCATTGGGTTCTAGGCGTGCCGCTGTAATCGGATCAACTGCCATTAATTTGGCATGCATGGCTGGCCAGCCGAGTGACTTGCCTTGGGCATCCAGGCTTGCCCGAATGACCGGGTCTGCAGGCGGAAGGCTAGAAAGGCCATAAGCAAACGCACGCCAATAGAGCATAGTGCCGCCGACGATGACGGGTACATTACCCCGTTCCCGAATTTCAATGACGAGCCGCGCTGCGTCGCTTGCAAAGCGTGCCGCAGAGTAGGCTTCGGTTGGATCGAGAATGTCGATGAGGTGATGCTTTACTGCTGCGCGCTCAGCTAGAGTCGGTTTAGCACTGCCAATGTCCATACCGCGATAGACCAGTGCAGAGTCCATGCTGATGAGTTCAACCGTGATGTTGCACGCCTGTGCTGCGTCTGCGAGCAATATGGCGAGGTGGGTCTTACCGGATCCAGTAGG
>JBIPON010000149.1:0-4532 GCA_044379065.1 Polynucleobacter sp.
GGCAACGGGAAGTACCTGTTCGGGATTGGTAAAGGTATGCCATGGTCGCCACTCAATTATCACCAATATCGAAACAACTACTATCACAGGCCAAAAAAGTTTTACCTTACTCATAAAAATTGTTCGTGTCCTGATTTGGCAAATTCACTCATCATCAGTCGTATTAATTCTTCGCAATGATGTTTATTTCTTGCGATTGACTTAGGTCCTGGCCCTTAGGCAATTGTGAATTCGCGGGCGCCCCACCAGAGGGCGATGGTTTCCGGGGCTTAAATGAATCTCCCACCCTAGAATTAACTTCGCCCAACGATTTACTCTCGCGAGCATTTGCAGGATAGGGCTCTGATGGAGTATTCCAAGCCTTCAGCATCCTGTTGAACGCCGCGGTTGCCTCTCGTGCAGCTGGACTATTGGCAGTATTCACAGCAGGCCCTGCTGGCGTTGGTTTAGTTCTTGGAATTTTAGGGCTAGCACTAGCAACTACCGGATCGACTGGAAGTGCTGGCAATATTCCAGAATTCCACGTTACAAAAGATTCCTTCACCTTCGAAGTCATCTCCGTTAGAGATATATCGTCAAGGCTTTCAAAGTGAGGTTCCATTCCTGTAGTTGCCTGCATTTTTCCGCTAGCAGCAAACAATTGAGAGAGCGCCTGATACTTTCGTAATTTACTAATGATGTAAGAGGCATCAGCAGCCACTTTTTCGGCTTGACTTGCTGCGCCCGCTTTATAGCGTGATGCCGTAACTTTAGCAATACGGCCATCAACTAAATCAATCTCTGCAGCGCGCTTATAGATTTGATTCGAGTTGCCCAACTGAATCTTGGATAAATGCACCTGACTAATAATAGCCATCTGAACCATCATCCGCTTTTGTGCAGCTAACTCTTGGTTTTGATTAGCCAAATTAATGGTTGCAGGAGCGCTTAGTAAATTCCATAAATTGAAACTCAAATTAGCCGAACCCTCTATCCAATTCTTATTAATGTAATAGCTATTATTGGATGTTTGAGGGCCAATATTAAAGGTTAGCCCTGGAAATAAACGCAACATGGATTTGCGGGTTTCTTCTACTGCAATTCGGGCGTTGTAAATACTTTCTTTAAGGTCTGCATTGGCTAAGATGGCACGAGCCTCAAACTCCTCCGTTCTTTCATGAGCGTATGCATTTGGAACAATCAGACTATCCGGATCTTCAAGTCTTAGATTTTCATTTGCAGGCAAGTTAATTAATTGATTTAATTCTACTTTGGCTGTGGATAACTCCAAATTGATCGTCTCTAAAATTTTGATGTTATCAAGCAACGCTTTTTGATACTTCAGCGCATCCAGCGGCGGCCTTAAACCACCGCGCTCAACCCTATTTGAATTTTTGAGGGCAGCATTTGCTTCTGCAATCGTGTTATCAATATTGCTCTTTAATTTTTGAGCGGCTGCAGCACGTAAATAGGCTGACTGGATGTCTTGGACTAGAACGTGCATTGTTCTTCTTCGACGCTCTGAGGCAACAATAATACGATCCGCATTTTGACGGGCATTAAAATAACTGACACCGAAATCTAAAATACTCCAGCTGAGCATCAAGCCAGCCTGGCCATATTGTTTATCGGAGTTCACGAATGGCTCAGAAGCTCCAGATGGGACTCCTGAATATGCGCCAGTCGCATTGGTAATGAAAAAGTTATTGCGATAGTTGTATCCAGCAGATGCAAGCACCTTAGGTAACATGTCATATTTAGACAAGTCATAGGTGCCCATAGCAATGGCTTGCTCTAGTAACTTAGAGCGATGATCTAGGTTGTACTTAAGGCCACGCGCAACAGCCTCATTAAATGTGAGTAGTTGTCCAACTGGCTCAACATCCTTCTGTGCTTTTATTCGATCCTGGTGCATCAAGAGCTGCTGCTCACTGATGGTAAGTGGCTTGGGAGCAATAGAGCAACCTGCTATTCCAAAGGAAATTAGTGTCATGGCTGCTACTAGTTTTTTACTTTGTAAATTTTTCATATTTATTTAGGTATATTGAAAGTCACTTACTATTTATTCCAGTATTCAACATGAACTGCACCATTGCCTTTAAAAAAATAAGCGGTAATACCCATAACGGCATTCAAGACAAAATTTTTTAATGGCATTACTCGCGCCATTAAAAGGTTGTCCTGAACTTAAAGTGTTTTCTTAAGTAAAGTAATAAAATCTAACGTTATTAGATAGTTAAAAACTTTTATTGAACATCCTTCGAACGTAGGATGTTTATTGCGATCATCTCAAAAGGACGATCGCTATTGACGACCATTCTTAAGAGCAATGAGTTGCGCCAAGGAACTTAAATTTAGCTTACGCATTACTTCAGATTTATATTGCTTCGCGGTTGGAAGAGAAATTTGTAGCCTCTCTTGTATTTGCGCATTGTTAAAGCCGAGTGCAAGGAGCTCAAAGACCTCCCGTTCGCGAGGAGCTAAGCCCTTTAATCCTTGCGCTAGGCTGGCCTGATCAATATAAGAGCGCATAAAAGCAGCATCTTGCTCTAAGCCATTTACCACGGCAGCCAAGAGCTGGTCCCTCTCGAAGGGTTTGAGCAAAAACTCAATGGCCCCCTGCTTCATGGCAGAAATGGTTTGCGGCAGGGTACTCTCACCGCTAATAAAGATAATGGGTATTTGCCTGCCACGCCTTAATAATTCAGCCTGTAACTCCACGCCCGTCATGTCTGGCATGCGCATATCCGTAATAATGACTGCAGGGGCAGCCTGCATGGAAATAGCTAAAAAATCAATTGCGGATGAAAAAGCGTGGACTTGAAACCCCAAAAACTCCAACATATCCTTTAAAACAAGACGCATTGACTCGTCATCGTCAATTAAGAAGATGTGCTTGGAATGATTTTGGGTAGATTGCTTGCTATCAAGATCCATAATATGCAGGGCTTTTATAAGTACTTATTATGGCAAACCTCCTGATTTTATATATCCTACGATAGGAGGATATAGTGCCTCTAGACCGCTATGTAATCGCTGATGCCTGTGGGGCCAATGGAAAGCAAATGATGAACTTTGCACCTCCATTTATAGCATCCTGGTAAGTAATTTCCCCCCCAAATCCATTTATGACATGTGCACACAACCATAAACCCACACCCATGCTGCTTGGCCTTTCACCCTTCAGTAATTCAAACAAGCCAGACTGCATTGTTTTCGACACTCCCGGCCCTGTATCGCTCACTTCAACAATGCATTGCCCGCCTTGTTGATAAGCACTCAACAAGACTTCTTTTTTTAATAGCTTGGAGCTTTGCAAGGCCTGCATGGCATTATTAATGAGATTGAGCAAAACCTGCATTAACTGCCCCTTATTTACACACAACTTTAAGTCCCTGTCTACGCTCACTTGGATCTTGATGTCCCTAGAGATTAGTTCCGATTTGTAGATAGTCAATACCGATTCAATTAACTCACTCATCAAAAAAGTATCGGAAGCTTCACCATCCTTTGCGAAAATAGAGCGCAAAGAACGAACAATCTTAGAAGAGCGCTTAGCATCCTTTTCCAGTTGATCAGTCAATTGGATAGCTAATTCAGGAGTTAGCCTGTTTGAATCAACCAACTCTCTTAAAAATTGGATATTGAGCAATGATGCAGCTAGTGGTTGATTGAGCTCATGCGCAATAGACGCAGAGAGCGCCTCAGTCGACGAAGACTTGTTTGCCCTTAGCAAGGATGCAATCATTGAATTACGCTCTTCAACAATGTTATTCAGCTTCATATTCATATTATTTAATCTGCCGTGCTCCGCAAAGCTGAGGTGCATGCGCAGGCTAATATAGGAAAGATTTCGAAGGGTACTCAATACGGCAATCGAAAAAAAGGTAATGAAATTAATTAATTGCGGATCAAATGCGTGATAACTACTTCCCAAAATCATACTTAGCACTCGAGACGCATATAAGAAACTTGAGCAGAGAAAAATGGCGCTAATAAAATTGAAAATGAGCCTGTTTTGAAAATGCCCGCCTGTTTTTCTAGCAGAGTAAGCACAAAATAAATAAACCCAAACCCAAAAAAACGACGTAGCAAATGACATTTGTGAGGTGAGCTTGCCATCACCCATATAGCGTAATACCTCTTGAAAAATAAAAAAACCAGCTGCAAGCCCAAGGGAATAAGCAATGCCCTGCAATGCTTTGCTGTCTGGCAATAAACTTCTTAATGATTGGGCTGAAAGCAGTAGTGCAACTGTTTCAAATGAAATCATTAAGCTATAACTAATAACCAATGGAATCTCATTACGATAAACCGTTACCGACGTTGCAATCGCCGATAAAAAACAGCTCGATATCCAGATCAAAGCGGATAAATCTTTACGCCCCCAAAATAGACCGATGAGAACAAAACCACATAAAACGCTGATAGCGCTATAGAAAATAAAGACAGACTGGATATTTATAATATTCATAACTTATATTATCGCAATTCACTATGTATTTTTCTTTTTTAAACCATTTTGTATGCCGCAAGGTTACTTTTAAAGAATA
>JBIPON010000150.1:0-4522 GCA_044379065.1 Polynucleobacter sp.
CAGGGTCTGCACCAGGGAAAACGCATACGGCCAAAGCGCCCGCGTTTCTTCATCGTCTTCGATGGCCAGAATCAGAGCCGACCCGGTCTGTCCCTGCAATCGCCAGGGCCGGGTGCGCACCAGGCCGTGCTTCGGCAGATTGCCGCGTCCGGAAAACTGCGGGAAGCACACCGGCACGCCGCCACGCAGGGCACGTCCGGGAATGGTATTCAGGTGTTCGGGCGTATACAGGCGGTCGATGCCTGCAGGGCATTGCCACTGCAGCAACTGGCCGCCATAATCTGAAACCACAATTCTACCAAAAGGATTGATGAGCTGGAATGTCTCAAAATGGGTCATGCCGCCTTATCCAGCATCTCACTCCATATGATGCCCGTTTTATTTGGTACCAATGAAAGCTTGCGATAGAAACTTCCATTAACTTGCGTCATGCCAACCAGATAAGAAATAAAGCTTGCGTAAAGCTTCACATCAATTTGGGAATGATATGAGTCCGTCCAGAAAGCATCCAAATCACCCTGGTAAGTTAAGCCAGGCATATCATAAATTGCATCACCACAAACCTTCAGTGGTACGCCGTGGTGAAGTGTCGAAAGACCTACCGTGCTATTAATCAGCGCCACTCCAAGCGCATGCTCTAATAAGGTTGGTAAATGTTGATCATGGATATAAAGAATACGATCAGGAGCATTGTAGGCGATTGAAAGCTGACGGATGGCATCCGTGTAGTCATGGTATCCACGATCCATTGGATGATGCTTGATTACCAGTAAATTTTCTTGGGGCGCGTGCTTAACAAATGACGCGATTACGCTTTCAATAAAGTCAACTACTGATTTATAAGGTGAGTGGACATGGACCTGAGCATCATTATGAACCTGCAATGGAACCAAATAGAAACGCTTAGAGAAATCATTGACTAAACGATCCTGAATATCTTGCTCGATCTGTGCATAAACTAGTTTACGAAAACCGCTTTTGATCCAAGGCCAGGCCTCTAATAGAGTCAAAGGGCGATGATGCTGATAACGCCTGAAAATTGGCCAAAGAATACTTGCTGAACAGTAATAAATAATTGCCCAAAGCGCAGCAAACCAAAAAACATTTCCAACTGGCCGTGCAGCGCTGACTTGTGGTTCGACGGATAGATAATGCGCAGCATCTCGCGAAAGATGAGAATTGGCATTGACGCCATATCTCTCGAAAGTGATGTAATCGGGCCGAACATAACCTTCTTCAAAGACACCGACCTCAATTCCCATAGGTACGGCAAGCTTTAATGCCATGCGGTGCAAACTTCGACAATCCCCAAACAGTAAAATCGTATCAATATTGCGCTCAGTCAGAAGTTTAGTCAGGTATTTTGGCCAGTCGAGGGCATGTCCGGTGTAGTTTAGACACGCGCCAGAACTGAACAGCCAGTCACCGCCGTTAAAATTAACTTTGGTGACCTTAGCACCGGCTTTTGTCAGGTCTCTGGAAAGGCGCCTGAAGAATGGCCCGAGCGGGCCTTGAAGAAGCAATACATTTTTTCCACAAAATGATGCCAAATCACGAATCATACAAATCTCCTGGCCAAGCCTTCACATGCCTTAGAAATCATAACCCACACCAAAGGTAAGAAAATTTGATCCTACATTCTGCGGTGCAATCAGGCCGTAAGCACCGGAACGATGGTGTACCCTCAATAATACTGAATAGCGAGGAAAGGTCTTCAAACGCCATCGACTATCCAAAATGAGCAATAACTGTGTACGATACCGCTCATCAGGGTTATCCATGGGGCCATCTTCGTAACTTGGCTCGGAAAGCGCCTGTGACAACCCAATACCTAATCCCAGCTCTGTCTTTAGGTTTGCAATATTCCAAGATGGTGATTTCAGTTTATATGCTAAACCAATCTCATAGTTGTCTTGAAGACCATGGTGCTTCAAAGCGACCGCCTCCAAGCCTTGCTGGACTGTCCCAACGGGGCTGCCTTCCATCGCTTTGAATCGGCTGGCAAAACTACCATAGTCTTTCTCTAGGCTAAAGCCTGAAAAGTAGCTGTTATCCCAGTCAATATCTGCAGTAATCAGCTTTATCGGTAATTCTTTAAGATTATGGTCAACACCCTGGCCGGTCAGAAGGGTCATCTTTATGTTTGTTTTAAGTGGATTTTCAGAAGCAAATGATGCATTGCCGGCAATAAGTGCAAGCAAGCCAATAGACAGAGAAAGACCATTTTTCAGTCTTTTATATGCAGAATGTGATTGAAATTCACCCAAAATCATAAGTTGCATTATATCAAAATGATCATATCGCCGTAATATTCAGGGCCGGCTATATATTTTTCTTAGGCTCCAACGAAGCATAGATCGCCATTTCGATTCTGAACGCCGACTTTTTTCTCGCAAGCGCACCAATTCACCCAAAATCTGCTCAGGGTCGGTCGCTCTTGACTTTTCATAGCTAAAATAGATGGGGTAGAGTATCAAGGCGCAGGCCACGAGCTCATTGAGACTTCGTTCCCTTGTTCGTCGATTGCATATAAGCATATCATGCGTTAAGCCCCAACCGGCATAAAATGGCACTCCATAGCATACAACTTTCCGGCCTCGCAGCAACGCTTCAAACCCCGCCAATGATGTCATGACATGAACCTCATCAACCTTGTTGATCAGTTCATTTATCGGCACATCCGTCAGAACTTCATTGCAATAATTACTACATAGATGTTCTTGGCTACCCTTGGCGCGCAAGCCCGCAACCACATCTGGGTGTGGTTTATAAATAACATAAGCATCGGGATTAGTGTTTCGTACTTCTTGCAGCAAGGCTAAATTTGTTTTAACTCCTATTGCAGCAAGCCGGATTGACGCATCTGTTTCCACTTGACCGGGAACCAGTATTACTCTGCTAGCGGGCAATGGTCTTTGCCAGGAATTTGCGCCCACATTATATTTAGTTAGCCCAAGCTCAATAACTTTTTTTACTAGGCTGTCTGCTCTTTCGAGAAGCCCATTATCCACTGAGGCATTTTCCAGCAGCCACTCGAGATCTGACGCGCTGCTTGCATCGAAATAAATTCCACGACTGTCAAAAACCCAAGAAACCGGCCTTACCAGGTCAGCTCCGAGCCCAACCGAGCGAAGAAACCCATCTTCAACACGTATGATCCTGGTGCTGCTTGGCCAATGCGATGCAGCCGGCTCAGCGCCCCAAATCAACACCGTAGCGGAGCCCGACAAACTCTGACTCCGCGACAGACTTTTTACTTTTACATGCGGAATGAAATGCCGCAAAAGCCTCTGTTTACGTAACGAGAATGCATAACAATACACGGATTCAGGAAGATCGAAAATCATATCAATGTCTTTATGAAGCCTTCAACCGTAGAAAAATGTCTTTCCCATGTCGGTTCACTATAATTTTCGAGACGCTGACATTGCTCAAGCCGATATTTGCTATCTTCCTTGCTGTAATCAATGATTCGCGCTTTCCATGCTTCGGTATCCAAAGGATTTAGATATTCTGGAATATTTCCGGCGATTTCTCGAAATACGGGCAAATCACTGGCGATAACAGGAACTCCGGCGCACAGGGCTTCCACCAATGGCATTCCATATCCTTCCACATGAGAAGGAAATAACAGTGCTCTGGCATGCTTGAGCCAAGTTGCTAATTGCTCATCGGTGCAATGTGATAATTCCAAAACTTTTCCGACAAGCTGCGGATCATTATCCAAATCATTGATAACTGACTCGCAAGACCATCCCCGCCTTCCGACGATGACCAGCATTGGACCATCCTTCGGAAGACTGCGCCAAATGGCCAGCAGCAACGCATGGTTTTTTCTGCCTTCAATTGTTCCCAGAATCAGGAAATAAGGCCGTGCCATCGGACTCTTGAGCGCTCCCGCCGGCAGTTTGGCAGGCGCAAGCAAAGCTACGCATGCCTTCGGCATGGGCAGCCGGTTTTGTTCTGCATAATGCGTGAGGTGATTTAGCGTATCAGTGGAATTTGTCACAATTCCTGCTGCTGTCGTCAATGCATTATCGATACGCATCTTATGCTTTTCGGGCTCCAATACACGGCTAAACTGTGGATGCGAGATTGGAATCAGATCATGAATAAAATAAATTGGACGCATGTGATATGCGGCAATCCATTGCGGGTACTCTTTATGTTCCAGGCCGCTATGGCCTGTATTGATCAACCATGCTCCGGATGGCGGTCTACGCCAACACCACAAATCACGCACCAATACTCCGACAAGGCTGCAAAAGCCTTTTGACTCAATGAGATGCGAACCCAATCGCATGGAGGCCGCTTTGGATAATGCGAAAAATGACCCGCGCAATCGGACTACAAGCCGGCTGCGGCCTTGAAAATGTCGTAGATACTCAATTCCCACCCGATCAACACCCGTCGGCAGGCTCCGTTTTAACAAGCGCCCCAGTAAACGGGTGATATCGATTAAGTACACGGCTCTTATGGTTGAGTCAGATTATATATATTGAATATTGGATATAGGCCCGAG